>NZ_JBHVIV010000033.1:0-88418 GCF_042799475.1 Kitasatospora sp. NPDC057692
ACGAGTACGAACAGGCGTACCGGACGAGACTGAAGCAACACCCGCAAGCCGCTTGATCACACGATCGCGGACTCCACGAAACTCGGGGCAGCTCATACAGCCAGGCAGGCGGATCCGACGCGGTGGACGAGATCGGAGATGCCCTGGACTGCAATCCCGACCGGATGACGATGGAAGGCGCGGACCGACTGATCACGCAGTACCGCGAGCTGGCAACGGACCCCGCCACGGGGGTCCGCAGGGAAGCCCAACAGATCCTGGCGAAGCTTCGGCCGCGCGAGGAATGGGCGCAGGACCCGGAGGTCGGCTCCTGACGCTCGGTTGGTCAAGGTCGACTGGGCCACGCGGCGCCCGAACAGCCTGGTCCTCCAGTGCGGAGCGGAATCAGCGCCCAGCGCTTCCTCTCGGTCACTGCGAACCCCGGCCGCCACAGGCCCACGGCTATGTCCGCCCCGGCACATACGCTGTCGCGACGGAACGGAGATCCTGAAGGTGGAGGCGGCATGTCCTTGACGTGGCTGGAGACGGAGGGCGGGCCGTTCATCGTGCTTCCACGCGATGTCCTGTCGCACTGGTCGGGAACGGAGGGCGACTACGACCGGGCCTGCGAGGTGAGGGGCCTCGTTGGTGTCCTCGGCCTGCCTGATGGAGCCGAGGCGCTCGTCCTCGGCGACGAACCGCTCTCCACCGCCTATCTCCCCGACCGCCGAGTCCTCGTCCGCTGGCACTACGCGGAGAGCGAGGAAGGTGTCGTCGACATCGTCCTGGCCGGACTTCCCACCGCCGAGTGGGAAGAAGGACCCGTACTGAGGACCGCGGGCGAGCTCGTCATGTTCGACGCCGCCTACTTCGGCACCGAGGTCGGGACGCTCGCCGAGAGCATCATCCTCGCCCTTGGTCCTGGGCACTACAGGGTGGACTCGGCAAGCATTCAGCCCGACGACCTGACCTGCTTCCGCGTCCACCGGTTCGTCGGGCCGGCCTGACCTGACGCTGGTGCAGAGGGGTCGCAAAGGCCCCGGCCGGCGGGCCGCACCGCCGCCGTGCCCCCGGGCGCCCACACGGCGAAACGGACCACGACCTCGTCCCCCCGGGAGTGGTCGATCGGCAGGTCTCGGTCGTCGTGGTCCAGGGACCGCGTCTCGGCCACGACCGGGCCGTGGGCGGCACGCCCCGTCGGAGCCGTTCACCGGCCCCGGCCGGCCGCGGCCGGGGGTGGCGGGCCCGCGACCGGGAAGAGGCTGTCGGCCCGGTCGAGGACCTCGGCGGCGGCCCGGTTGCGCCGGAAGGTCCGCAGCAGGGACCGCACCCGGGCGAGCTCGCGGTCCGCGTAGACGGACGCGATGCTCCCGTAGTGGGCAAGGAAGGCCTCGCAGTGGGCCGCCGCCTGGTCCGGAGCTCCCGAGGACACGGCGGAGCGGGCGATGGCGGAGTACGTCATGGCCAGGCCCATGTGCTCGTCGTCGGCCCACTGCCGCAGGGACGCCTCGAACGCCCTGAGGGCGGGCCGGGCCGCCCGGCAGGCGGACAGGACCATGCCCCTCCAGTAGTCGAACTCGGCGCGGGGACACCGCAGGAAGGGGTCGTCGTCGTCGGGCGCCACGTCGTAGCAGCGTTCGGCGGCCAGGAGGTCGGCGACGGCGTCGGACCGTTCGGCGGTGGCGGACCGGCAGACGGCGCGCTGGCCGAGGAGGAGGGCGCGGAGCGGGCCGTCGGGGATCCGTACGGCGGTAGCCTGTTCGGCGAGCTGGAAGGCCCGGGCGGTGTAGCCGAGTGACAGTGCCTGGAAGCTCAGTATGCGCAGGGAGAGGGCGTAGGTGGCCCGGTCGCCGCACCGCGCGGCGAGGTCGAGGGCACAGAGGAGGTACTGCTGGGCGAGGTGGTGGTGTCCGGCGTCGAGGGTCATCGCGCCCATCCGGTAGGTGAGCCGGGCCTGGTCGGCCGGCTGTCCCCCAAGGACGGGCCCGTTCGTCCGGTCCGCGTGGGCCAGGTAGCCGGCGAGCATCGGGCGGATGTTGATGCCGCCGTACCTGACGTGCAGTTCCTTGAACAGGGCCACCAGGTCGCCGGCCGCCCCGTGGGCGGCGAGAGGCTGCCGGTCGTCCGGGCACCCGGTGGATCGGGCCGGAAGCTGGGCGGAGTCGTAGATCCGCTCCCGTGCGCGTGGGCCGTGCTCGGGGTGCAGGTCTGTGCGCGCGAGTTCCATGACGCGGGGCAGGCCCCGCGGTCCGGTGGCCGAGGGCCCGCCCTGCCGTGCGGCCCCCTGCTGCCCGAGGCCGATGTCGGCCGTGCTGACGGGCCTTCGGAGACGTCGGCTGAAGGCCTCGGCGATGAGCTTGGGTGTCGGTTCCTTGGGCCTGGTGCCGGTGAGCCAGTGGGCGGGTGCTGTCCGGTGGTAGGACAGTTCGAGGCCCTGTGCGCGGGCCAGTCTGGTGACGGCCCGTACCAGTTCCCCGGTGCTCCACCGGGCTTCGGACAGCAACGCGGCCAGTAACAGGTTCGGCTGGCGCTCCTTCATGTGTCCCTCCTCGCTCGGTGCCGACAGCCGGTGGTGGGCTGACGAGGGCCGATCGACGGTGTCGCCGACCGGGACCCTCAGTCGCGGGCCAGCACGGTCATCGGCAGTCTGTCGGGGCGCGGGACCAGTGCCGCGACGGGGCGGACCCGGTGCCCGGGCACGGGGCGAAGGCGCCAGTGCGCGGCGATGTGGGCGACCGTCAGGGCCATCTCGGTCCTCGCGAAGAATTCGCCGATGCAGCGGTGGTAGCCGGCGGCGAAGGGGATGAACGCTCCCCGGGGGAGCCGTCGGCCGCGCTCCGGCAACCACCGGTCGGGGTCGAAGCGGTCGGGTTCCGCGTACAGCCGCGGGTCGCGGTGCAGCGCGTACAGGCTGAATCCCACTTCGGTGTCCGACGGGATCCGCACGCCGTCGATCTCGACCGGTGCGAGGGCCCGCCGGGTCCCCAGCGGCGGGGAGTACATCCGCTGCACCTCTTGGACCAGGCGGCCGGTGTACTCCAGGTCCGGGATGTCGGTGTAGGTGGCCGGCCGTCCGCCCAGGACGTCGGCGAGTTCCGCGTGGAGCCTGCGCTCCACCTCGGGGTACCGGGCGAGTTCGTGGAACACCCAGGCCATGGTGTGCGCGGTCGTCACGCTTCCGGCGCCCAGGATCGTGGTGATCTCGTCGCGGACCCGGGTGTCGCTCATGCGCTCGCCCGACGCGCTGTCGTGTGCCGTCAGCAGCCACGACAGCAGATCGTCGTGGGCGTCGGCGGTGTGGTGCTCGGCGATCAGGCGGTCGGTGGTGCGCCGCATCCGGTCCGCCGCGGAGTCGAACCGTCGGTTCATCGGGATCGGAACGTTGTCGAGCCACCGCGGCATCAGGGCGCGGGTGACGATGGTCCTGTCGAGCACGGGCATGCAGTACCGGATCTCCGCGGCCGCCTCGGGCCCGAGGTCGCAGGAGACCATCGCGTCGGCGATGATCCCGATGGCCATGTTCATCATCTCCTCCTCGACCCGCACCTCCAGGCCGGGCCGCCAGGAGTCGGTGAGGGCCTGGAGGTGCCGCGTCATGACCGAGGCGTAGAAGGGCATCCGGCTCTGGTGGAAGAGCGGTTGCATCAGCCGCCGCTGGCGGTGGTGGTTCTCCCCGTCGGAGGTTGCGAGGCCGTCCCCGAGGAGGCGGCGGGTCCGGGCGAAGAACCGGCCGCGGGCGAACGCGTGCGCGTCCTTCACCAGCACCTGGTGGAAGAGGCCGGGAGTGGTGACGAAGTACACCGGCAGCGGTCCGATGTCCACGCGGACCAGGTCCCCCGCCGCGTGCACGGAGCGCAGGAAGGGCAGGGTCTCCCGCGCCAGGGGCAGCGCGTGTCCGACGACGGGGAGCCGGTGGGGTGCGATCCGCACGGTGTCCGTCGGGCTGGTGATCACGGTGTCCTCACTCTCCTTCGGAGGAGTCCATGGCCTCCGACGTGAACCCGGGATCGAGTTCCGTTCCGGCGGAGTTCAGGAGGTAGGCGAACATCCGGTAGTGGCCGGCCAGCATGGTGATCTCGATCATCCCGGCGTGGTCGTACCGGGCGGCGAGGGCCTGCCAGGTGCGCTCGGACAGGCGGGCGCCGCGGTGGAGTTCGTGCGCGGCCCGGAGCAGGTGGCGGTCCTGGTCCGACCACGCCGGGTCCCCGGGTCCGCGCGGGATGCGCCGGATCTCCGTGCTCCGCAGTCCGGCGCTCCTGGCGAGCGGGACGTGGCGGCTCCACTCGTACCGGGCCCCGGCGAGGAAGACGGTGTACAGGATCAGCAGTTCCCGTTCGCGGTGCGGGAGGCGCCCGCGCGTCAGCAGGAAGAGCGAGAACGGTGCGAGGGCCTCCAGCAGGTCGGGGTGGTGCAGGAGCGTGCCGAAGACGTTGGGGACGCCGGGGCCGAGGACCTCGGGAACGCGAGCGGCGAGGGCGCGGTCCCGCTCGTCCCAGCGGTCCGCGGGCAGGGGGGCGATCCGTCGTGCGGGGGTGTCGTCCGGGGGCATCGGTGTGCGCTCCTTCAGAGGGAGTCCAGCCAGGCCTGCACGGCGGCGGCCGCCGGCCGGGCGTGCCGGCCGAGCACGGAGAAGTGATCGCCGGGCACGTCGACGGCGTGGTGGGGGAAGGGCCAGGCGAGGCCCATGGAGCTGTCCCGGGGGCGGAGGAACAGCGTCGGGGCGACGGCGGCGGCCGGGGACCGGTTCGCGATCAGGTCGCGGTAGGCGATCCCGGCCGTCAGGGCCGCGGCGGTGGGGAAGTCGGGGGTCGCGTGGTCGGCGACGCGGAACGCGGCCTCCTCGATGAGGGGGTGGGACCGGGTGCCCGGGGGGAGCGTGTCGAGGAGGACCAGGGTCGCGGCGGGTGCGGCGCGTCCGCGGAGCCGCTCGGCCAGGGCGTGGGCGAACCAGCCGCCGGAGGAGTGACCGAGCAGGACGACGCGGTCGGCGGTCGGCGCGGCGGCCAGCTCCTCGGCCCACAGGTCCAGCAGCAGATCGAGGGAGGCCGGCAGGGGTTCGCCGTCCCGGTAGCCCGGCGCCTGCAGGGCCCGGACGGCACGCCGTCCGGAGAATCCGGAGGCCAGCCGGGCGAAGGGGGAGGCGTCCGGCGGGGACCCGATGGCGGGCACGCACACCACCGCCGGGAGGTCCGGACCGTCGGCGAGCAGGAGGGGGCGGTGCTCCGGGGCCTCGGCGGCGGTGCGGAAGACCGGGCGTCGCCGGGCCCGCAGCTCCACCGGCCGGACCGCCCGCTCGTACTGGCGGTCCCTGCAGGCCTGGAGGAAGGAGGTGACCAGGTCGCCGTCGTCCCCGTCCGGCCGGGCCCGCCGTCCGTCGGAGGGCGCGGGCGCGGGGTCGGGGTCGGGGTCGGGGTCGGTGCCGGGGCCGGGGCCGGGGCCGGCCGCGGTGAGCACCCGGTCCAGGTGGCCGGCGAGTGCGGCGGGGGTGGGGTGGTCGAACACGGCCGTCGCCGTCAGCCGGGTGCCCAGGGCGCTGCTGAGCCGGTTGCGGAGCTCGGTGGACGCCAGGGAATCGAGTCCGGCGTCGCGGAACGGCGTTTCGGCGTCGACCGCCTCGGGGCCGGGGTGCCCCAGGACGGTCGCCGTGTGGGCCCGGACGAGGTCGACGAGCCGCTCGGCGCGCCGGTCGGGCTCCAGCCGCAGGAGCCGGGCGGTCTCCTCCGGGGCGCCTTCCGCCGCGGCGCCCCCGTCGGAGGTCGCGGCCCGTGCCGCGCCGCGCCGCGGGGTGTGCGCCGACAGGTCGGTGAAGAGGTCGGGGAGCGGCTCCCCCGCGGCGGCCGACGGCATGGGCGCCACAGCCAGCTGCGGTTCGTCCAGTTCCAGCGCCAGGTCGAAGCCGGCCAGGGCGCGCGCCGTCGACAGGGGCAGCAGGCCGTGGCGCTCGACCCGGCGCAGATCGGTGCGCGTCAGATGGGCGGTCATGCCGCTGGACCGCTCCCACAGGCCCCAGTTGACGGAGGTGGCGGTCAGTCCCAGGGCGCGCCGGTGGTGGGCCAGCGCGTCGAGGAAGGCGTTGGCGGCCGCGTAGTTGGCCTGGCCCGGGTAGCCCAGCAGGCCGCTCATGGAGGAGTAGAGCACGAAGGCCCGCAGGCCGCCGCCGAGGGTCAGCTCGTGCAGGTTGAGGGCGGCCTCGACCTTGGCGCGCAGCACGGTCCGCAGCCGTTCCGGGGTCAGGTCGGCGACCAGGCAGTCGTCGAGGACGCCCGCCGCGTGGACGACGGCGCTCAGCGGGTGCTCCGCCGGGACCGCCGCGAGGACCTCGGCGAGCGCCGCGCGGTCGGCCGCGTCGCAGGCCGGCAGTTCGACGGCGGCTCCGAGCGCGGACAGTTCCTCGGCGAGCTGCCGGGCGTGCGGGGCTGCGGCACCACGGCGGCCCACGAGCACCAGGCGGCGCACCCCGTGGGCGGTGACCAGGTGCCGTGCCAGTTCCGCGCCGAGCGTCCCGGTCCCTCCCGTGATCAGGACGGTGCCGGCGGGGCCCAGCCGCTCGGGCCCCTGGGTGAGGACCAGCTTGCCCGTCGAGCGGCCCTGGCTGAGGTGGCGCATGGCCGGGCGGGCGTGGCGGACGTTCCAGGACCGGGTGGGCAGCGGTCGCAGGGCCCCGGCGGCGAACATCTCGCCCAGCCTCCCGACGATCCTCCCCAACCGGTCGGGCGGCGCGCTGAGCAGGTCGACGACGTGGTAGGCGATCCCCGGGTAGCGGGCTCGGACGGCCTCGTCCTCCCTGACGTCGGTCTTGCCCAGTTCCACGTAGCGGCCGCCCGGACGCAGCAGCCGCAGGGAGGCGTCCACGAAGTCGCCCGCCAGGCTGCCGACGACCACGTCGAATCCCGTGCCACCGGTCGCCGAGCGGAGCCGTTCCTCGAAGTCCAGGCTCCGCGAGTCGGCGATCCGGTGCGCGGGAATGCCGAGGGACTCCACCAAGGGCCACTTGGGCCGGCCGGCGGTGGCGTGGATCTCGGCGCCCAGATGGGAGGCCAACTGGACGGCCGCCATGCCGAATCCGCCGGCGGCGGCGTGGATCAGCACCTTGTCGCCCCTGCGCACCGCGGCCCGCTCGACCAGCGCCTCGTACGCGGTGACGAAGACGCCGGTGACCCCGGCGGCCTGCTGGTCGCTCCAGTGGGCGGGCACCGGCAGCACCGAGCGGCGGTCGACCACCGCCAGGGAAGCGTGCAGGCCGTCCCGGCCGCCGACTCCGGCGAAGGCAGCCACCCGGTCGCCGATCCGCACCCCGGACACCCGCGCTCCGACGGCCACCACCTCCCCGGCGACCTCGCACCCGATGGACGTGCCGTCCACCTTGGCGAGGGCGGTCATCGGATCGCGGAAGTTCAGCCCACTCGCGTGGACCCGGATACGGAGCTGGTCGGGCTCCAGCGGCGCGAGGACGTCCGGCGCCGGAACGGCCGCCACCCCGTCCAGCGTGCCGCTGCGCGAGGGGGCCAGCCGCCAGGGCCTGCCGTCGGCCGGCAGGGGGATCAGGTCGCCGTCGTCGGGGAGGACCAGGCGGGGCACGTAGGCGGTGCCGCCGCGCAGCGCCACGGTCGGGTGGCCGCCAGCGATCCCCGCGGCCAGCGCGGGGATCGCCACCGGGCCGCCGTCGAGGTCGATCAGCTGGCACCGGCCCGGGTTCTCCCGCTGCGCCGTACGGATCAGTCCCGCGCACGCGGCGGCGGGCAAATCGGTCACGGAATCCCCGAACCGGACGCTGTGGGCACCGCGGACCAGGACCACCAGCCGTGTCCCGTGGAGCCGCTGGTCCGCCAGATGCCGCTGCAGGTCGCTCAGCAGCGCGCAGAGGCGCTCGTGGACCTCGTCGGCCCGCACGGTGGTGCCGCGGCCGTCCGGGGCGGCGCGCCGGTCGAGCAGGACGGCGTCGGGCGCGGCCGCTCCGGTGGCCAGCGCCTCCGCCAGGCCGGCGAGATCGGGGAAGCGCGCCGCGCCCGGAAGGTCCCGGCCGGGCCCGACGACGGCCCACCGGGCGCCGTCCTCCGATGAGTCGGGCTCGGCCAACGGCCGCCAGGCGATCCGGAAGACGCTGGGCTCGGCGGCGGCGAGCGCCGCACGCAGGGCCCTGGTCGTGGTGGGCCGTACCTGGAGGTCGTGGACGAGGGCCACGGTCCGTCCCGCGAGGTCGGTGACGCGGATGTCGAAGCCGCCGCCCGCCGTGGCGGTCACGGTGGAGCGCAGTGCACCGGCCCCGCGGGCGTACAGCCGCACCGAGCCGATGGAGTGAGGCAGGAGCGTCCGGTACTCCCCGTCCGTCTCCTGCGCCTCCTGCGGCCCCTGCGCCTCCGTCCGCCGCAGGGCGAGGAGGACGGGGTGCAGGGCCGCGTCCATGAGCGCCGGGTGGAGCTGGAACAGGGCCGCGTCGGCGCCGTCACGGCCGTTCGGCGCGGTCTCACCGTGGAACCCGGCGTCGTCGCGCCACAGGCCGTGGAGCCGGAACTCCGGGCCGTAGGCGTAGCCGCGGGTGTGAAGGTCCCGGTAGAGCCCTTCCACGGGGACCTCTTCCGCCGAAGCGGACGGCCAGGTCGTCATGCGTCCTCACATCCTCGGTCCGTCATCCTTGTTCCGTCTGTTCCGTCTGTTCCGTCTGTTCCGTCTGTTCCGTCTGTTCCGTCCGTTCCGTCCGTTCCGTCCCGACGGCCCCCGCGCCGGTGGCCTGGGCGTGGCACGTCCACCGTCCCAGGGCCGTACGGGAGTGCAGGGTCAGGGCGTGGCGGTCGGCCGCCCGCGGGACGCAGCTCACCCGGACGTCGACGGCGCCGCTGGAGGGCAGCGCGAGGGGTGCCTGGAGGACGACGTCCTCCAGGCGCTCGCAGCCGAGCCGGTCGGCGGCCCGGAGCAGCAGTTCCAGCATGCCGGTGGCGGGCAGCAGGACCGTGCCGTGCACGACGTGGCCGCCGAGCCAGGGGTGTTCGGACAGCGACAGGCTCCCGGTGAACACGGTGCCGCCGTCCGGCAGGTCGACCGCCGCGGCAAGCCAGGGGTGGCCGAGGGGGTCCAGACCCGCGTCCCGCAGGCCGGCTCCGGCCGGTTCCTCAGGCAGCCAGTGGCGGCGGTGCCGGAAGGCGTGGACGGGCAGGTCGACGGTGCGCGCCCCGGGGTAGAGGGCGCCCCAGTCCAACCGCGTACCAAGGGCGTTGGCGCGGGCGAGCGCGGTGGCGAAGGCCGTCGCCCCGTCCTGGTCCCGGTACAGGGTGGGCACCGCCGCGCCCTCGACGCCCGCGTCGGCCAGGATGTCGGCGACGGCCGCGGCCAGGACGGGATGCGGGGAGACCTCGACGAACTGCCGGTGCCCGGCGGCCACCGCCTCCCGCACGGCCGCATCGAAACGCACCGTCTCCCGCAGGTTGCGGTACCAGTACCCGGCGTCCAGCGCGGTGCGGTCGACGCGGCGCCCCAGGGTCGCGGAGAACACCGGTGTGTGTCCGGGCGCGCACGCCACGTCCCCCAGCAGCGCGAGGACCTCCTCGCGGACGGCGTCCATGTGCGGGCTGTGGGAGGCGTAGTCGACGGGCAGCCGCCGGGCGCGCACCCCCTCGCGGGCGCAGCACTCCAGTACCTCCGCGAGGGCGTCGCTGTCCCCGGCCACCACCGTCGCCGCCGGGCCGTTCTCCACCGCCACCTCCACCCGGCCCGCCCAGGGGGCGATCAGGAGCGCGGCCTTTGCGGCGGGAGCGGCCAGGGAGGCCATCCCTCCCCGGGAGGTGACGTGCCGCAGGGCCCGGCTGCGCAGCGCGACGACGCGGGCCGCCTCCTCCAGGGACAGCACCCCGGCGACGTGCGCGGCGGCGATCTCGCCCTGGCTGTGCCCGATCACCGCCGCGGGCCGGACACCGTGCGCACGCCACAGCCCGGCGAGCGCCACGTACACGGCGAACAGGGCGGGCTGGACGTACTCGGCCCGTGCCAGGGGCGGCGCGCCGGGCGATCCGCACGCGACGTCCTCGATGTCGACGTCGAGCCACGGCCGCAGGGCCTCGCCGCAGGCGCGCAGCGCGGACGCGAAGGCGGGCGAGGCCTCCATCAGCGCCGCGGCCATGCCCGGCCACTGGGCGCCCTGCCCGGGGAAGACGAAGACGGGGGCCGTACCGGGCAGGGCCTTCCCGCTCACCACCGCGGTGGACGCCTCTCCCCGTGCGAGGGCGTCGAGCCCGCCCAGCAACTCGTCGACACCGCCGCCGACCGCGGTGGCGCGGTACGGGAGCGCGCTGCGTGTCGTGGCCAGGGACCAGGCCACGTCGGCGGGGTCGGCCGTCGGCGTCGTGCGGACATGCCGCGCCAGGTGGGCGGCCTGGGCCCGCAGGCCCTCCTCACCGGCTCCGGACAGCGGCCACAGCCAGACCCCCGTCCCGTCCTTCCAGGCCTCGCCGTTCCCGGCCCCGTGGTTCCCGGTTCCGTCGTTCCCGGTTCCGTCGTCCTCGGCCGGACGGCCGGGGGCGGCGGTCCGCAGGTCGGCCGGCGCCTCCTCCAGCACCGCGTGCGCGTTGGTGCCGCTGATGCCGTACGCCAGGACCCCGGCCCGGCGCGGGCGCGGCCCGCGCGGCCAGGGCCGCGGCTCGTGCAGCAGCCGCACCGTCCCCGCGCTCCAGTCGACGGCCGGTGTGGGGTGCTCCGCGTGCAGGGTGGCGGGCAGGTGCTCGTGCTGGAGGGCCAGCACCATCTTCACCACGCCGGCCAGGCCCGCGACGGCGGTGGTGTGCCCGATGTTCGTCTTCACCGAACCGATCCACAGCGGGTCCTCGGGGGTCCGGTGGCTGCCGTAACAGGCCTGGAGCGACGCCGCCTCCACCGGGTCCCCCGCGCGGGTGCCCGGGCCGTGCGCCTCGACCACCCCGACGTCCCCGGGTTCCAGACCGGCGTCGCGCAGCGCGGCCCGGATGACGGCTTGCTGGGCCGGCCCGCTCGGGGTCGTCAGCCGGTCGCTGGCCCCGTCCTGGTTGATCGCGCTGCCGCGTACCAGGGCGAGCACCGGGTAACCGGCGGCCCGGGCCGACTCGAACGGCATCAGCACCACCGAGGCGACGCCCTCGGCCGGGGCGAACCCGTCCGCCTCGGCGGCGAAGGCCTTGCACCGCCCGTCCGGGGCGTACACCTTCAGCCGGGAGAACCACTTCAGCTGCTCGGGCGAGGCGATCACGGTGGCGCCGGCGGCGATCGCCACGTCGCACTCGCCGGCCCTCAGCGCCCGCACGGCGAGATGCAGGGCCACCAGGGAGGACGAGCATGCGGTGTCCACCGTGAGCGCCGGACCGTTCAGCCCCAGGGCGTAGGCGATCCGGCCCGACGCCACGCTGACCTGCGTACCCGTGAGGAGGTAACTCTCCAGTCCGGAAGGGGCGTTGCCGGTCAGCCGGCTGTAGCCGCTGTCGTTCATACCCACGTAGACGCCGGTGCGGCTGCCGTCCAGGCTCCTCGGGGCGATGTGCGCCCGCTCCAGCGCGTGCCAGCTGCTCTCCAGCAGCAGCCGCTGCTGGGGGTCCATCGCGGACGCCTCACGCGGGCCGATCCCGAACACCTCGGCGTCGAAGCCCGCCACGTCGTCGAGGAAGCCCGCCTCCCGGACGTACGTGGTGCCCTCGACGGTGTGGTCCGGGTCGTAGAGCCCGTCCAGCTTCCAACCGCGGTCCCGCGGCAGCCCCCTGGCCGAGTGCTCGCCCGCCGCCAGCATCCGCCAGAGCCCCTCCGGGGACGTCGCGGGCCCGGTGAATCGGCAGTCCATCCCCAGGACCGCTATCGGAACCCGCGTCTGCTCGCCGGGCGCCGCAACCGTGGACGGTTCGGTGGACATCAGGACCGCTCCTTTCGCAGAGGCCGCGGCGGCGGGTGCGGCGGAACCCCTGTCGCCGAGGTGCTGGGAGGTCGGGCTCCCGCGCCTCGACGGCGTGCCCGGAGAGCGGCGGGGGCACAGGACCCGCGGCCGGGGAGGACCGGCGATCACCATTGCCCGTCCGGGCCGGTAGCGCTTCCGAAGTGAATCCGCCGATATGGGAAACGATGCACGATTCCGCCGGGGCGGCCTAGACTCCCGCGCTGGTCGATGCGTGAAAGCGTTGAAACCCCGGCGACCCTGCCCGCGGCGGTCGGACCGTGGCCGCGGTGGACCGGCGAGACGGTCCTCGAGATGCCCGGGCAGCCGTTCAGGGCTGTCTCCGCCCCGGGGTCGACGTGCCCCCTGTCCGGCGGGGCCGGACAGGCAGGACCGCGGGGCGGTTTGCCGATCAGTCAGGTGATCTGTCGGATGACGGTGGCGAGGTTCCAGTAGGCGACCTCGGTGCGGAAGCGCCCGTCGGGCGAGAAGGTGAAGACGCTCAGCCCGTGTTTCGTGAAGCGGCGGCCCATCACGGCGTTCTCGGTGAGGCCGGGGAAGTGCCCGACCACTGTGGCGGAGAGCGTCCACCGGGTGGCGATCTCGCCGTTCTCCCCCACCAGGTAGCCGTCGAGGGTGAGTTGGTGGTCGTGGAACGCGGTGAACCAGACTTCTCCGGCCTTGCGGAGCCCGGGCTTGTCCTCCACCGCCATCTCCACGGCGAGGTCCTCCACACGGAGGTCGTCGGCGTAGCACGACAGGTACGCTTCGAGGTCGTCGGCGGACACGGCATCCGCCCAGGTGCGGAACAGTCTGTCTCGTTCTGCCGGGATGTTCATGGTTCCTCCGTTCTCCGACAGCGGCGGGAGAAGTGCTCCTCCACCGGTCAAGCGGTCAAGCGGTCCGGCGGTCCGGCAGGCGGGGCTCGGGCGCAGGGCCTGTCAGGCGCGCCCGGGACGCACTGCCGCGCCCCGGGCACGGGTCGCGGTCCCCCTCCGGCCCGCCGGGCAGGTCATTCGGCGATCGTCGTGTGGTAGGCCCACCGATACGTCGGTTCGTACTCGGCGTCGGTGGTGCGCTCCTCACGTTCGTAGTGCTCGTAGCCGTTGCGCCAGCGGTACGTCAGCCGGTCGGCGTCCTCGCGGACGGGCGGCGGCGGTGTCCGCAGGAGCTCCTCCGGACCTCCGACGAGGTGGGGCTCGGTGAATCTGTCCATCGTTCGTTCACTCCCTCAGGTGAGGATCCGGACGGGTCCGGAGGGTGTCGGCCGATGCTCCCCGAGGGGGCTCCGTGAAGATGAGCGGGCCGGCTCCGTCGCCGTGCTGCCGTTCGGCGTCGTCCCGGGTGTGCGACAGGTCGTCAGCGGTACGGACACCTGTCCGGGTGCCGCTCAGGTCCACCGGGGGCCCCGGAACGCTCGAGCGCCTTCCGGGCGACCTCCGCGAACAGCCGGTGCCGCGGGTCGACCCGCGCACCTGCCGCCGGGCCCGTCCCGAACCGTGCGGGGGCGAACGCCCCGACGCCGGAGGCCAGGTAGCGCCCCCGACGCATCCGCTCGGCGACCTCGGGAACCACGTCGCCCGGCTCGTCGCACGACCGGCGCTTCGGCGGCAGGGTCCCTGCGGCGTCGGCGCCGGAGCAGAGGAAAGCCCGCAGCGCTGCGGGAGAATCGGCGGGGAGAGTGTTGACGCCGCGACGTCACACCCGTGGACAAATAGTTAATATGTACGAAAACAACCATTCCGCCCCGGTTAGGCCGTGTCAAGGGGGTGGCGGGTGGCGGCATAAGCCAGAGCCGGCTCTCCTCGCCATGAGGCGACGGCGGCCTCGCCCTCGATACCGAAGCCGTCGACGCCGCCCTGCCGCTCGCGAAGGTCGCCACCCCGCCCCGCCCGACGCCATCGCGGTCGGGTGAGCACCGCGCCGACCGGAGCCCGCCACTTGATCGGGTGAACCTCGGCGGACGGCACCATCGCGGCGCAGCGTGGGCGAGGTTGAACACGACCCGTGCCGCGCGCGGCTCCGGCCGCTGGTCGACGCAGGTTCCCGCAGAACGCCTCGGTCGTGCCGCCCACTGCCGCAAGCCGGTCCTGCCGAAGTTCCGGGTACGACGGTCAAGGGGTCTCGGAGATGGTCAGGAGGGTCTGTTTCCGCGGGAGCGGCTTGTGCAGCCGGGGTGGCCTGTCTGATCGGCGTGCCGGGTTCCAGCCAGGCGGCCGTTACCGCCTATCCCACGGCTGACCTCGATGTGAGGTACGGAAGCACCTACGCGACGGGCACCGTGGCCTTCTACGGTCGCTCGGTGGAGGCCCGGGTTGCGTACAGGTCGGTGGATCCGCTCGACTGTCGGTTCGTAGTGGTTCAGGCGCTCGACTCACTCGGCCACCAGATCGACGCCGGGTCGTACGGCACCACCCCGGGAGTCTGCGGCGCTTCGACGTCCTGGCACATCCGCGACGTGCCGGCAGACGTCCCGGGCGGCGCCGCCTCGGTCCGAGTGGTCCTGAATTCCTCCAGCAAGACGGACGGTGCCGAGAGGGTCCTCGCTTCGCAGCGGGTCTTCCCCTGACCGATCGCTGCAGAAGGAGCGCGGGCTGTTCCGAAGTCAGGCCTGGTGGGGCCACGACGTCTACGAGGACCGCCACCTGCTGTGGAAGCGCGGCATCAGGCCGATGACCGCCCGACGCGGCGCCGCCCGCGGGTCCGGACCCGGCACGGTGCACCGGGTCGTGGAGCGCGCCTTCGCCTGGCTCCCCTCCGGCCGCGTGAGTGCTCCCCCGAAGGCGGTCCTTCGCGGCGGCACCACTGCCGGCAGCGGTGCACCGCAACCACCGGGTGACGGCATCAGGGGTGGGAGCCACGCCGCGTGGTGAAGCTGACAGGCAAGGAAACGAGGCCCCGGCTGCGGAACGAAGGCCGCCAGAGCAGTTGCTCACGGGAAACGTCGAGCCGGATTCCCCGGAGCCGCTCCCCGAGGACTTCGAGAGCCACTTGGAGCTCCAGCCGCGCCAGTGGCGCTCCCAGGCAATAGTGAATTCCGTGACCGAAGGTGAGGCTACTGCGTTCTGCCCGGGTCAGCTGCAGACTCGAAGCCGAGCGGTAGGCGCGCTCGTCGTGATTGGCGGAGGAGAGGCAGAGGAGGACGCTGTCGCCGGCACTGATCTTCCTGCCGTACAGGATCGCGTCCTGGACGGCGAACCGGCGGGTGGCGTAGGGCCCGGGCGTGCGGAAGCGGATCAACTCCGAGATGGCCGCGTCCGTGATGCCGACCTGCAGTGAGTCCGGCGACGCGCCCTCGTCAAGCAGCGCCAGGACGCTGTTGCCGATCAGGTGGACGGTGTTCTCGTATCCGGCGAAGAGGATGAGCGAGGCGAGCGAAGTGAGTTCGTCGTCCGTGAGGCTGCCGTGCGTGTCGCGCGCGGAGATCATGGCCGACAGGAGATCGTCCTGGAGATTGCGGCGCTTCTCGGTGATGCAGGAACGCAGGAACTCGACAATAAGACCTACGGTCCGCCGGATCGTCGTTCCGTCGGAAGGATCGGCCTCGAAAAGGATGCCGATCCAGTTCTGGAACGTCGCGTACTCGGATGTCTCGATGCCGAGCAGTTCGGAGATGATCCGGGTCGGGAAGGGGCCGGCAAAGTCCTTGATGAGGTCCGCTTTCCCTTTTTCGGCGAAGCCGTCCACCAGTCCATGCGCGACGGTGTGAGCCTTCTCGCGCATGCCCTCGATTCGACTTGCAGTGAAAGCGCCTGAGACCAGCCTTCGAATCCTGGTGTGGTCCGGAGGGTCCATGTTCAGCAGATTCGCGTCGAGTGCGGGCGGGAGGCCCGCCCCACCCCTGGCATCGGAGGAGTTCTGCTTGCTGGCCGAGAACAGTGGATTGGACAGCACGGCGCGGATGTCGTCATACCGGGTGACCAACCAGACCGACACCCCCTCCGGGGTGCGGGCCCACATGACGGGGTGCGCCTCCCGAAGATGCGCGAAAGTCGCTTCGGGGTCGTCGAAATACGCCGAGTCGAAGATGTCCGGATTTCCGCTGCAGCAAGGGCGATGGATCATGATGTCCTGTGATCTGGTGCGTAGTGGTTTCGATGAGCCGTGTTCGGCGCTATCCGACGAAGGCGAAGTAGCTGGCGATGCTTCCGAGCGAGAAGCCGACGAGACCGCGCGGCAGCAATGCGGTGAAACACAGGTGCATGGCAACGCCGGCAGCAATCGCGAAAGGACGCAGCGGGCCGAAGCACAGCCCGATCGGGACGATGAATTCGAGAGCAATGACAGCCCAGGCGACGGTTCGCCAGAACTGCAGGCTGGCGGGCCCGGTATTTCCGATTCTCTGAACGATGAACCGAGGGTAGTAGAACTCCCGGTACGGGAGCCGCTCGCGCACCCGGGCCCCGGTCTGGACCCACTGGGCCAGTAGCAGGCCGCTGCGGAAGTGCTCCGACCGCGCCTTGATCCACGCACTGTTCCAGTACATGTTCGTCGTCACAAGAACAATGAGGAACTGCGCCCAGGTGTTCTTGTTGCTCATGTCGTGGCCGTTGTTCGGAATTCCTGCGCCCAGGTTGCCGGCGCAGCAGAGGGCGGCGCACAGCAGAGCGAGATATATGGTGTTGAATCGATTCAGGTACGACAACTCGAAGACGAGGCCGAGGGCGACGGCGGCTGCGGCGAGGTTCGGCGCAAGGCCCACTGTCAGCGCCAGGCTGGAAAGCAGCCGGACGACGAGCACCGGCCGGTAGTAGCGGCACACCAGGGCGCCGGTTCTCGGTCCGAATCCGCGAATGAGCAGGTATCTGCTGTAGGTGCCGGGATCGAGCCTGTTCCAGCCTCCGTTGGGGAAGCTCCCGATGAACTTCATGAGGCAGGCAAGGCCGACAACAATGCGGACATACTGCAGCTGCGCGTCATGCGTGGTCGAGCTGAAGCCGGATGTGAGAGCATCAAACCACCACATGGCCGTCCACCACCTTTACCTCGCTCTCCCCTTCGGAGTAGAAGATCCTCCCTGCCCCCTGGATTTCCTCATATGTTTCCGAGAGGTGGTCCACCAGCCACTGGAGTTCCGTCGAGGTGATGGAGAAGTGTCCCGAGGGGAGATGGTCGAAGATGTTGATTTCCTCGTAGCGGCCGTTTCGTTTGCCTTTCAGGTCAATGACAACGGCGCATCCGCGACTGAACATCGGCCAGCTCAGCACCCGGCCGGGCGGCTGGAGGAAGCCGACCAGGACCATCCTGGTCACCAGGAGAGCGACAACCGCAAGCTCTACGGCCTCGACCCACCAGGAAGATCGGCTGAAGATCTCCCCCATCATTCTCCTCGCTTTCCGTCGAATCCCGCCCCGAGCGCCAGCACCTTTACCACAGAAAAATCGTCCGATGTGCTCAGATCCACCGTCAGGGGTTCATGGCCGGTGACCCGGGTGACCGATGCGGACAGCCACGCCTGCTCGGTCGCGAAGTCCGGGAACTCCGTGCCACTGGCGGCATGGACCTCTGCCCAGTCGATCCCGGGCGGCACCGGATCCGGTCGTCGAACGGAGCTCGAGCGCGCCTGCCGGTAGATGGCCGTGATGTCGTCGCGGCTTCCCGAGATTGCCGTGAGTCGGCTCTGGGCGGACTCGGAGAGCGCGCGGGACAATGCGATCGCGGCCTCAGCATGGGCGCCGTAGCCGACCGCCATGACAGGGAAGTCCTCGCTCCAGAGGCGTACAGCGAAGCAGAATACGTCCCACTGGTTGGGAAGGGACCGGATTTCCAGATATGCGCCGGCCCGCAGGAATCGATCGGCCAGTTCGGCGCACTGGCCCCCGAGCGTCTCGGGCCGGACGTGGCGATGTCGGCCGGCCGGGACGGATGCGACGATGTCGCGTTCGATGAGCTCGTACAGCGCGTGCACGACGGCCTCCGCGCGGGTGTTGCCGGAGGCCAGGCCGTTGGTGCTGGCTCTCAGCCCCGGCGGCTGCCAGACGGTCCTCCTGTCATCGGCGAGCGACACCGCCCTCAGCGGTACCGGTTTGACCTCTGCCGTTTGCAGACCGACCGCGGCCACCCAGTCGAGCGGGTACGAGGAAGTCAGCAGACTTCCGGCCTCGCAGTCGAGCAACGTCACGTCGTAGGGCAGCTCCAGGTGCTCAGCGCTCACGTTCCGGGCCAGCAGGGTGGGACACGCCTCCTCGGCATGCCAGAACTCGATGGCTTCCATCGCTGCGGAAACCCTGGCGAGTTGCATCGTCACGCCCTTGCCCTGCGAGACGCTGAGCGTCTGCGACAACGGGCGCGCCGCCATTGCGACCGGCACTCCGAAGATGTCCAGGTCGGTCACGTCCGCTACCCGGGTGATGCCGTACTCGTACAGCTGAGGAGCAATGATCTCCCAGGTCTCATCGGCAGTCCTGGCTCGATAGGTTCCGGCGAGGCGCTTACGTGGTTCATCGGCCCGGGGGGGCGTTGTCATCTGATCGTCCCTGGTGTCATGCATCACTGCCCTGCCCATCCTCGTGGAGTGCGAGTTGGTGTCGCAGGAGGAAGAATCGAGCTGCCTCGACCGCTTCGTGGAAGCTGCGGAAGCCCCGGTCCTGGGCCGCGAGCCGCAGGTCGATGTCTCCACGGCCGGGCGGCCGCCAGATCTGAACGAGGTGCTCCTCAAGGAGTTCAGGACGCAGGTTGAGCAGTTCGTAGCCCGGATCGAGCCGGCGGAACTCCTCGTTCACCAGGTGCGCTTCGGCAGCGGCCTGGCGGGCCACCGGTAGGCTCGGGTAGAGCCACGGCGCGTCGACGAGCAACTCCGCTGCGGTACGGGGGCTTCGGAACGATCGGACCAGCAGGCGGAGCAGCAGTTCGGACCCTGTCAGGGACGACTGTTCGACGTCCGACGTCCACGAACTGAACTGCTTGTGCGTCAGGGCCCGGCGGGTGATGCCGAGTTCTCCCGCCGCTGCCAGCGCACCGTCTTCGAGGAGGGTTGCCGGCAGCTCGGACGAGAGCGCTGCGATCACACCAAGCGCATGTTGCCGCCATCGACGGGGAAAGCCGTCATCGTAGAGCTGAACGAACTGGACGGCAGTGGCAGTGCCCACGTGCACGCCCTCCACCGGTTCGCCCGTGAACTCGGCCGCCCAACTGCGCAGGTGAGTCGAGCGCCAGGCGTCGGAGCGCATCCAGTCGAGGGGCGCTCCAGTAGGTGGGGAACCGTGCGCGACCTCGCGGAGGGTCTCAAGGGCATCGGCTCTCTTGATGTCCCGGATGCCGGGACTCACGGCCGTCCGACTCAGAGCCGCTCGCAGCGCTTCGTCGAGTTCGGCGTCCGACGCCACCCGTCGTTCGAGCAGCTGCCAGGACCGTTCGGTGTACGGGAGGAGTCGCGCCGCCTCGATGAGTCGAGCGGCAGCGCTTGCTGTGATGGCGCCGACCGCCGAGGCGTGTTGAAGCACATGGCGGATGTTCACCAACGACTCGGAGAGGCGCCGGTACTCGGGGGCCTCCCCGTGCGAGACCGCGACCTCGCCGTCAGCATCGATGACGCCGTCGCGGTAGAGGGAGTACACAGTGCCACGGCCGATCATGCCGAGTGCGTCGAGTTCGGCGGCACGGAGCGCGCCCATGCTGGAGCATCCGATCACCGTGGCGCCGGAGGCGAGGACTTCCAGGATCTCCTTGTGCCGAACCGCGCCGCTCTGGTGGTAGTGGCCGTCGATGATGACGACCGTATCGGTGGAGCCGAATCGAAGGCGGAGCAGGTCCCCGTGACTGATCGGAGGATGAATGTGCGCATCTGGGACGATTGCCCGCGCCTCCGCCGCGGAGACTGTGGGGCCGGCGAAGACATGGACGGCCATGGTGCGGCTCCTCAGCCTCTGCGAGCTCGTAATCGGACCGGCGCGGGCGATGGCATGACCGAATCCGGCCGTGCCATCGCCCGCAGGGCAGCTATATCAGGAAGCTGCCGCTGGTACTTACTTCACGTACTGGTAGGCGTGGGCCTCACTGGCGCCCTTGGCATCGACCTTGTGGCCAAAGCTCTTCGAGGCGGTCTCGGCACCCTTGAGGCCGATGACCTTCTTGATGATCTCCTTCACGAGTTTCCTCCTGAATAGGTCCGGACATGACGGATGAGCAGCACGACCGGAACTCAGTGTGCGCTCATCCTGTCGCACCGTATACGGTTGTCATGGAAAGAACAACACCCTCAACACCCCGGGGGAAATCTGCCGCCGGACCAATGGACGCGCCTTTCATTCGCCTATCGCAGCGTTCACGATGTATACGCCGATTGCGTCGGCTGTCTCATCTGTCGCGGTTTGACGGCAGGCTCGACACGGGTCCTCGCATGCGGCAACATCGTCGTCCATGACAGTCAGCAACAGTCCGGCTACCCGCAGGGCTCCACTCTGGCGGCACCGGAGCTTCATGCTGCTCTGGTCCGGACAGTCCGTCAGCGTCATGGGCACGGCGGTCACTTCGATCGCTCTTCCGATGACGGCATTGACCACTCTGCACGCGTCGGCATTCCAAGTGGGTGCGCTGGCTGCTCTCGGCCAGCTACCGACGCTCCTCGTAGCACTTCCGGCAGGAGCCCTTGTCGACAGAATGCGGAAGAAGCCCGTGATGCTCGCCTGCGATGTCGGGAGGGCCGTGCTCCTCGCCAGCGTCCCGCTCGCCGCGGCCCTGGGCGTTCTGAACATGGCCCAGCTCTTCTCGGTCGCCTTTCTCAGCGCGGCTCTCGGAGTCTTCTTCGATGCCGCGTACCAGAGCTACGTCCCCCTACTCGTCCCTTCCGATCGCCTCATGGAGGCGAACGGCAAGATCGGCACGGTGGAAGCATTTTCGCAGTTTGCCGGGCCGAGTGCCGGCGGTAGTCTGGTGGCTGTTCTCGGAGGGGCGAGAACCATAGGTTTCGACTCCCTTTCGTTTGCTGTCAGCGCCATTTTTCTGGGTCTCATCAAGGATGGCGAAAAGGCTGTGCGGGCCTCTGGTTCCACGACCGGGTTGCGGGCCGAGATCGCAGCAGGACTCAGATTCGTCCTCCGGCATTCCGTCATTCGCTCAGTCGTTCTGTGCAACGGTGCGATCTCATACTTCCTGGCCATGGTGACGACGGCATGGATCGTCTACGTGGTACGGGAGCTCGGCTGGTCCCCCTCGGCAGCGGGCTTGGTGCTCGGCATCAGCTCGCTCGGGGGTGTGGTCGGCGGCATCGTGGCGAAGAGGCTGGTTGACGCCTACGGCATCCCGCGCGTGCTCCTGGGCGCTGTACTGGCGTACGCGCCCGGTGAACTCTCCACGATTGTCGTGCCCAAGGGGGTGACCGGCCAGATCGTCGTGACCCTCGCCTTCACACTGCTCATAACGGCGGTCGTCATCTACAACGTCGCACAACGAACGCTGCGGCAGCTGCTGTGCCCGCCGGAGATGCTGGGGCGGACCAACGCATCAGCGCGGTGGCTGCAGTGGGGCTTCATGCCACTGGGCTCGCTGACCGCAGGCGCCGTCAGCTCCTGGGCAGGAAGTCGTACCACGCTGCTGGTGTGCGTCGTCGGCCTGGCCGCCGCCGCTGCTCTCCTGCACCTCTCCCCTGTCCGCACCGCCTCCCGCTCCCTCGGAGCCGAATCTCGCGAACTGCAGGTCGCATCATGAACTCGTCGCCGATTCCCACGCCCTCCCCGACGATCGGGGACGCCTTTGGACAAGTGCTGTTGCGGTGCTGGAGCCGTGACGGGCGTTCAGGAACTGCTTTCGAAGCCGTCGAGAGGGAGGACGGCTTCATCGGGATCTCCGACGCCGCGAGGTACTTCGCCCCTCAGGACGCGTGGGAGCCGATGGAACGTGAAGCGTGTCAGAGGGCGAACGGGCGGGTTCTCGATGTCGGATGCGGTGCCGGGCGGCACGCCCTCGCCCTGATGTCCCGCGGGCGCCAAGTGGTAGGGATCGACGCGTCCCCAGGCGCCGTCTCGGTCAGTCGGGACCGAGGCGTTGACGCCCGTGAAGGAACGGCGGCAGCACCTGGCCCGGATCTGGGCTTCTTCGACACCATCCTGCTGTGCGGACAGAACTTCGGGTTGCTGGAGAGTCGGACAACGGCCCGGCAGGTGCTTTCGGCACTGGCAGCGGTGGCATCGCCCGGTGCCTCCCTCATCGGCACCGGTGTCGATCACACCAGGCTGACCAGTCCGGTACACGCCGACTACTACGGTTCGAATGCCGCTCGGGGCCGTATGCCTGGCCAGAGCCGTATCAGGGTCCGGAGCGGGCCCCTGTCGACTCACTGGTTCGACTACCTCTTCCTGTCCCCCGGCGAACTCTCCAGCCTGGTGGCGGGGTCCGGCTGGACACTCTCCGCCGTACGGTCGGACGGTGCCGACTACCTCGCGCACCTCCGTCTTGGCTGAAAGCCAAGGTCGGCAGTGGCTGACGGCGGGGTCCGCGCCGGGGTACCGCTCCTTGTCGAAACCGGGTGGGCCTCCCCTCGCGGTCGGGGCTCCGACTCGGTCACGGTCGGGTTCGCCCCGGGGCAGCCCGTGACGGTCTCGGCGTGCTGGTGCAGGGCGGCCAGGAGTGCGGTCTGCTGGCCGGTCAGCCTGCCGCCGGTGCGGGCCGCCGCCTGCTTGAGATGACGGTGCCTTCGATGACATCCACCGACTCCCGCAGCACCCGAGCCTCGTCGATGACGGCCAGGTCCCACGCGGGCAGACCGTGCAGCCGGGGCCTCAACGATGCACTCGAGCAGGGCGTGGGTGGCGCAGACGGTGACCGGTCGGCCGTCGGAGCGCCGTGCTGTCCGCATTGCGGAACACGCTGGTGCCCGCCGCGCAACTGTGGTTGCCTGGCCGCATGATCGTGCTCGTGACCCGCCGCCACGTGGACTACACGCGCGTCACGACCACGAGTTGTCCCACCGCCCGCTGACGCGGCGCCGTGGTGATCCTTCCGCGCTGAAGCCGCGATCCGCGTACCCACTCCACCCGGAGCTGCCGTACGCCCGTTCCCCGCACCCGCCGCCCACATCGGCGCCAGCCCGGTCCGCCGGGCTCCACATGTGTACGAGGAGAAGCATGAGCCAGCCGACCGACGCCGTCACCGCCGACCGCACGCCCGACGGCGGAACCGCCGGGTCCACCGCCCCCGCCTGGTCCTTCGAGACCCAGCAGCTGCACGCCGGCGCCGTGCCCGACCCCACCACCGGGGCCCGGGCGGTCCCGATCTACCAGACCAGCTCGTTCGTCTTCCGCGACACCCAGCACGCGGCCGACCTCTTCTCGCTCGCCGAGGCCGGGAACATCTACACCCGCCTCCACAACCCCACCCAGGACGTCTTCGAGCAGCGGATCGCCACCCTGGAAGGAGGGGTCGCCGCCGTGGCGGTCGCCTCCGGCCAGGCCGCCGAGACCCTCGCCATCCTCAACCTCGCGAGCGCCGGCGACCACATCGTCTCCAGCGCCTCCCTCTACGGCGGGACGTACAACCTCTTCCGGCATACCCTGCCGAAGTTCGGGATCGAGGTGTCCTTCGTCGAGGACCCGGACGACCTCGACGCCTGGCGCGCCGCCATCCGGCCCGAGACGAAGGCCCTGTTCGCGGAGACCCTCGGCAACCCGCGCGGCAACGTCCTCGACATCCGCGCCGTCGCCGACGTCGCCCACGAGGCCGGGATCCCGCTGATCGTCGACAACACCGTCCCCACCCCCTACCTGCTGCGCCCCATCGAGCACGGGGCCGATGTCGTCGTCCACTCGGCGACCAAGTTCCTCGGCGGCCACGGCACCACCCTCGGAGGTGTCGTCGTCGACGCCGGGACCTTCGACTTCGGCGCCCACGCCGAGCGCTTCCCCGACTACAACGAGCCGGACCCCAGCTACCACGGCCTGCGCTACTGGCCCGCCCTCGGGCCCGGCGCGTACGCCGTCAAGCTGCGCGTCCAGCTGCTGCGCGACCTCGGGCCGGCCATCGCGCCGCACTCCGCCTTCCTACTGCTGCAGGGCGTGGAGACGCTGAGCCTGCGCATGGAGCGGCACTCGTCCAACGCCCAGGCGCTCGCCGAGTGGCTGGAGCAGCGCGACGAGGTCGCCGCCGTCCACTACGCCGGACTGCCCTCCAACCGCTGGTACGAGACCGGGCGCCGCTACCTCCCGCGCGGTGCCGGGGCCGTGTTCTGCTTCGAGCTGCGCGGCGGGGTCGAGGCCGGCAAGCGCTTCGTGGACGCCGTCGACCTCTTCAGCCACCTCGCCAACATCGGCGACGTGCGCAGCCTCATCATCCACCCGGCCTCCACCACGCACAGCCAGCTCGACGAGGAGCAGCTCGCCGCCACCGGCACCTCTCCGGGTCTGCTGAGGCTGTCGGTCGGCATCGAGAACCTGGAGGACCTCAAGGCGGACCTCGAAGCCGGCTTCCGCGCCGCGAAGGAGGCGTCCTGAACACCGCTGACGGGACCATCCCGCAGGGGACGCCCCCTCCCGCCACCGGCGCGTGGCGGGAGGGGGCTCCGCCCGGGCGCCGCCAGTGGTACGACCGCACGGAGCCCCTGGCGCTCGAGGCAGGCGGCCGGCTCTCCGGCGTGCGGCTGGCGTACGAGACCTGGGGACGGCTCGCGCCCGACCGTTCCAACGCGGTCCTCGTCCTGCACGCGCTCACCGGCGACAGCCATGCCGCCGGTGAGGCCGGGCCCGGTCACCCGACCTCCGGGTGGTGGGACGCGCTGATCGGGCCGGGCCGTGCCCTCGACACCGACCGCTGGTTCGTGGTGGCGCCCAACGTCCTGGGCGGCTGCCAGGGCAGCACCGGGCCTGCCTCGCTCCGCCCCGACGGGCGGTACTGGGGCGGGTCCTTCCCGCGCCTGACCCAGCGCGACCAGGTGCTGGCCGAGGCCGGACTCGCCGACGCGCTGGGCATCGAGCGCTGGGCTCTCGTGGTCGGCGGCTCCATGGGCGGGATGCGCGCGCTGGAGTGGGCCGTCTCCCGCCCGGAGCGGGTCGCCTCGCTGTTCCTGCTCGCCTGCACGGCGGTGGCGAGCGCGGACCAGATCGCCTGGGCCACCGCCCAGGTCCACGCGATCCGCGCCGACCCGCACTGGCGCGGCGGCCACTACCACGGCGCCGCTCCCGGACAGGGCCCGCACGCGGGTCTCGGCATCGCCCGGCGCCTCGCCCACATCACCTACCGCGGCGCCGAGGAGCTCGACGCCCGCTTCGGCAACCGCGCCCAGGCCGGCGAGGACCCCTGGGCGGGCGGCCGCTACCAGGTCGAGTCCTATCTGGACCACCACGCCGCCAAGCTGGTCCGGCGCTTCGACGCGGCCAGCTACGTGGTGCTGGCCGAGGCGATGAACGCCCATGACACGGGCCGGGGACGCGACGGCACCCGCGCCGCCCTGGCCCGGGTGACCGCGCGGACGCTGGTGGCGGGGGTCGACACCGACCGCCTCTACCCGTTCGCGCAGCAGGAGGAGCTCGCCGCCCGCATCCCCTCCGCCGACCGGGCCCGGGTGATCTCCTCGCCGTACGGCCACGACGGGTTCCTCATCGAGACGACGCAGGTCGCGGGGCTGATAAGGGAACTCCTGGACGACGTACGGGAGCCGTCGACCACCCTCCCCGGCGGGTGAGGACCCCGGCGCGGGCCCTTCGGGGCAGTCCCGTCACCCCCGAGGCGAAGAATCCCGGCCGCCCGGCAGCGGCCGGGACCTCGTTCTTCGGCACCACAGGAGGTGTTCGAGGGCGTCTGCACGTCATAGCACTCGTACGGGGCGGCCCCGTGGAGGTCGTTTCCCGCTCAAGTCGTCTGCCCGCTGCTGCAGGGTCGTGCAGCCGCGTGGCGCCCCGTTCGCAATGTCCTCGTATCTAGCCGCGGCTTCCCCCGCCGGCATGGCGTGCTCCCTTCCGGGGTGCTCGCCAACCCGTGCTCGGTGCTGATTGATCGCAAGTAGGCCACCGGCCCGAACACACCGGGATCCGACCACAGCAGCGCGAGGTCCGCCAGGCAGTCACCGCCCAGTGCCACCGTCGGCGCGAGATCCAGCAGGAGCTTGCCTGGGTCGTCCACCGCCCACCAGGATCGTCCACCTGCGCCACGACCTGTCGCACTCAGCCTTGGGCCTGCTGTTCGATGTCGACCTCTCAAGAATCAGCCTGGCCTTCGGCCGTCATCGACCACGGGCGATGCTTCGGTGCCGGTCCGTCAGCCCCCACTCCGACCGGGTGCGCCACCGCCGCGACGGCGGATGACAGATGGGTCGGGCTGCAGGGCGCCCCGGGTGTTGGAGGCGATCGGGTTGCCCTACCGATGCGTCGTCCGGCCGTGCTCGCGGAGGCTCACGTGATTTCGGGAGAGTGAGGACGTTTCGGCTGGTCGGACAGCGTCGGCACGGCGGCAAGGTGTCGGGCCGGCATGTTGGGACCACTGCCGCGCGCGGCATTCGGGTCCATGGTCGCGATCCTTCTTGGCCGAGACGGCGCGGGCCCCGGGTGCGCTCCTCTAGGGTCGGGCGGCATGGGGACTCTCGGGCACGGCCGCCATCGCGCCCACGTGCCCGGCCTCAGCATGTCGTCCTCGTCAGCCCGCGCACGCCTGAACCCGGAAAGCCCTGCCATGACCGCACCCGGCACCCCGCCCACCGAGCCCTGGCCGATACCGCCGGGTGGAGACGACGGCGGGGTCGAGCTGTTCCCGGTGAACTTCGGCGCCTACCGCCATCATCAGGACCTGGAAACCGAGACACAGGTGCAGGCGATCGCCGACCTGCTCGCCCCCTACGGCCTGCGCCTCAACACCTGGGACCTCCCGGAGGACAAGCGGGACAGCGAGGCCGTCGAGATCCGGCTCCGCACCTGGAGGCGGCTCTCGCCCGGGGGCGGGAACACGGTGCTCTACTGGGTCGGCCACGGCAGTGCCAGGAATCTCGCCCACTACGGCACCCCGGATCCCATCGACGACGGCCTCTCCCCAGAAGCCCTCGCCCGCGCGATCAGCAGCCGCCAACTCGACCCCGGCAACGAGGGCACCTGGGCGATCGTCGTCCTCGACGCCTGCTTCTCCCATGACTTCGCCAAGAAGGTCCACAGCACGCTCCTCGACGAGGTCGGCGATCCCCGGCACTACCTGCTGCTGTCGACCGCCGCCGAGGGCTACACCGAACTCGGCACCTTCACCGACGCCCTCAAGCGTGTCCTGACCGTCACCTTCCGCGGGCAGCCGGCCATCCGCCTCGCGCGGCTCGGTTCCGAACTCGCCGAACGACTCGGCGGCTACCGCGGTGACAGGGCCGACCACCGCGACCAGCTCGTCCGCCTCACCCCCGACGTCGCCACCGCCGTGTCCGCCCCGCTGGACCAGCTCGCGGAGCTCCAGGCCGTCATCGACCAACTGCCCGTCGACGAGCAGCGCCACTTCCTCCCCAAGGCCACCGGCGCCGAGCTCGGCGAACTCACCTGGTACTTCCACGGCCGCACCGAGCAGCGCGACCACATCCTCCACTGGCTCACCACCGCCACCCGCGGGGCGCTCGTCGTCACCGGCCCCGCCGGCTCCGGCAAGTCCGCCCTCCTCGGCCACATCCTCCTGCACACCCGCACCGGCCTGCGCGACATCCTGATACGCCGCGAGCACCTCAAGGCCCTGCCCGCCGGTACCCCGTGCCCGGACGACCCCTTCGACCTGGCCGCCCACCTGGCCGGCCTCACCCTCACCCACGCTCTGCGCCTCGTCGCCCACGCCGCCGACCTGCCCGACCTCGCCCGGCAGATCACCGACGGGCAGCCACCCGCCGACGTCGCCACCCGACTCGTCGACCGGCTCCGCACCCACCCGACCCCGCTGACCTTGCTGTTCGACGCCCTCGACGAAGCCGAACAGCCCCTCGTCATCGCCGACACCCTGTTACGCCCCCTCGCCGCCCTCCCGACCGTCCGCCTGATCATCGGCACCCGCCGCTCCACCCGCGAAGGCCCCGACCAACCCGCCCCCGCCGACACCGACATCCTCGACAGCCTCCGCCCCCGGTCCGCCACCCCCGGGACGGGCCCGGAGACCGACCTCGAGTTCGTCCAGGTGCCCCGGGACCCGAAGGCCCTGGCCGGATACCTGCACGCCAAACTCGACACCGCCAAGCGCCGCGGCACCCTCGACGCCGATGACGACCGCATCACCGCCGTCGTCCGGCGCCTCGTCACCGAACACCAGCAGGGCGGCGCCGAACCGCAGCAGTTCCTCTACGTCCGCCTCGCCGCCCACGAACTCCTCAACAACCCCGCCCTCCTCGACGACCCGAGTCCCCTGATCGGCCGGACCCACCGCCAACTCTTCACCCGCGCCCTCCACCGCCTCCACCGCACCAACCCCCACTACGCCCCCCTGCTCCAGGCCCTCGGCCTCGCCCAGGGCCGGGGCCTGCCCGACCAGGACGGCATCTGGGCCCGCACCGCCGACGCCCTGACCTCCGGCTCCGACAGCGCCGGGGGCGGCATCCCCGACCTGACCCGTGACGCCGCGCCCTATCTCGTCCTCGACCAGCAACACGGCCAGGCCGTCTACCGCCTCGCCCACCGCACCTTCACCGAGCAGTTCACCAGCGCCCCCGACACCGCCGCGGCCCATTCCCGCATCACCACCGCCCTCACCCGCCACGCCCGCCACACGGTGACAGCGGCGAACGCCCGGGACGGCGCCACCACCCCGCCGCCGGAGCTCAGTCCCTACATCCGTCACCACCTCGCCGCCCACGCCCGCCTCGGCCATTCCGCCGGCGCCCTCCACACCCTGGCCGACCACCCCGACGTCCTCGACCGCCTCGACCTCACCAGCATCACCACCGCCGCCTTCGGCCACGGCCTGCCCACCCACGAACTGCCGCCCGCCATCGCCGGAACCGTCCTCCTCCAACACGAAGCCCACCGAGCCACCGCCTTCGACCAACCCGGCGGCAGCGCCCACGCATGGCGCCGGTGGTGGCGCCGACTCGGCACCGCCTACATCCAAGGCTCCTCGCCCTCCGCCGAGGCCGGCACCGGCAGCCCCGGAGAATGGCCGCCGTCGCCGACCGTCTGGGCCGTCCAGCGACGCCAACTCCACCTCCAGATGACGGGCCACCCCGGGCGGGTCCGGGCACTGGCGGTGTTCACGGCGCCCGACGGCACCCCCCGCCTCGCCGCCGCCGGGGCCGACGGAACGGTGCAGATCTGGAACCCGGACACCGGCCGCCAGGTCGGCGAACCACTCACCGGCCACAGCGGCGCGGTCCTGGCGGTGGCGGCGTTCACCGCGCCCGACCGCACACCCCGCCTCGCCACCGGAGGCGCCGACGGAACAGTGCGGCTCTGGAACCCGGACACCGGCCGCCAGGCCGGCGAACCACTCACCGGCCACAGCGGCGCGGTCCTGGCCGTGGCGGCGTTCACCGCGCCCGACCGCACACCCCGCCTCGCCACCGGAGGCAGCGACGACACGGTCCGGCTCTGGAACCCGGATACCGGAGAGCACATCGGCAAGCGCCTCACCGGCCACAACCACCAGGTGAACGCGGTGGTGGTGTTCGCCGCGCCCAACGGCACGCCTCGCCTCGCGACCGCCAGCAACGACGGGACACTGCGGATCTGGGACCCCGCCACCGGGGACCAGGTCGGCAGGACCCTCAGCGGCGGCCAGGTCGGCACGATCCCCACCGGCCACCAGGTCGGTGGGGCCCTCACCGGCCGCAGCAGCCCGGTGCTGGCGCTGGCGTTGCTGGAGGCGCCCGGCGGAACTCCCCGCCTCGCCGCCGGAGACGACAGCGGAGAGGTGCGGATCTGGGACCCGGACACCGGGAAGCAGGTCGGAGCGACCCTCGCCAGCCACACCGGCCGGGTCACGGCGTTGGCGGTGTTCGCCGCGCCCGACGGCACCCCCAGCCTCGCCACCGCCGGCGGCGACGGAACAGTGCGGATCTGGAATCCGGACAGCGGGAAGCAGGTCGGCGTGACCCTCGCCGGCCACACCGACCGCGTTCAGGCCGTGGCGGTGTTCGCCGCGCCCGACGGAACCCCCCGCCTCGCCACCGGAGGCGACGACAAGGCCGTGCGGATATGGAACCCCGCCATCCAGGAGGAGGCGGGCGAGCAACCCACCGACCACAGCGGCACGGTGCACACCATGGCGGTGTTGGCGGCGCCCGACGGAACTCCGCGTCTCGCCACCGCCGGCGACGGCGGAATGTTGGAGGTCTGGAACCCGGGCACCGGGCTCCAGGTCGACAAGACCCTCGCCGGCCACAGCGACCGCGTTCAGGCGGTGGCGGTGTTCGCCGCACCCGACGGAACCCCCCGCCTCGCCACCGGGGGCGGCGACGACACGGTGCGGATCTGGAACCCCGTCACCGGCCGCCAGGCCCGCAGACCCCTCACCGGCCACACCGGCTGGGTGCTCGAGATAGCGGCGTTCGCGGCCCCCGACGGTACACCCCGCCTCGCCACCGTCAGCCAGGACAGGACGATTCGGATCTGGAACCCCAACCGGTACTTCAGAACCCGTATCGGCAAACCCCTCCCCAGCTTCAGCAGCGGGGCGTTGGCGGTGTTCCCAGCGCCCGACGGCACGCCCCGCCTCGCCGCCGCCGGCGGAGACAGAACGGTGCGCATCTGGAACCCGGACACCGGACAGCAGGTCGGCGCACCCCTCACCGGCCACACCGACTGGGTCATGGCGTTGGCGGTGTTCCCAGCGCCCGACGGCACGCCCCGCCTCGCCACGGCCGGCGGAGACAGAACGGTGCGCATCTGGAACCCGGACACCGGCCGCCAGGTCGGCGAACCACTCACCGGCCACAGCAGCGCGGTGTTCGCCATCACGGTGTTCTCGGCGCCCGACGGCACGCCCCGCCTCGCCACCGGGGGCGACGACGGAACGGTACGCATCTGGAACCCCACCACCCGCACAGGGCACGCGCTGCCGCTGGTGAACTCGGTCTACGCGCTGACGGCAGGCCACGGCCTACTCGTCGCCGGCACCCGAAAGGGCTTCTTCGCGATCGACCTCTCGTCCGTCCCCACCCACCCGACGAGCACCGGCAGTCCGGACTAGCGTCCTGGCGATCAAGGTGTGACGGTAGGTAGGCGCGTTCCGGTTCTGTGTCACCCTCGACGTACTCGGGGCCGGATCTGCGCGGGCGCAGGGCGTCGAGGATGTCGGTGTCGGTGGGGGCGGGTTGGTCGGGGCCTTCGTGGGTGGAGCGGCGGGCGGCGAGGGTGAGGGGTTGTTCGGCCTCGTCGAGGGCGTCGAAGAGCAAGGTCAGGACGTCGCGCAGCCGTGGGTTGGGGTGAGGTGTGGGCGTGGGATGGGCGGCCGCTCAGGCGTCGGGCGTCGTGACGAGGACGAGTTGGGTGACGGGTGCGTGCCGGCCAGTCTCCAGGGTGACCCGGTAGAGGTCCGGGGCGTCCGCGGTGAAGCGGGCCGACAGGGCGCCGTCCGTGCGGTCCGGGTCGCGGCGCAGGGTGAGGGGGCGGCCGGGGTGGCGGCCGGTGGTGGCGGAGCGCACGCTCAAGGTGACACCCGCCGGGGACTCCAGGCCGGTGACCGTGAGAATGAGCGGCTCCCCGAGCGTCCCTCCGAGCCGGGGGACTTCCAGGCCGGGCCCGGCGTCAACGCCTCCGGGGCCGAGGTTGGCCCCCTGAGGGCGCTCCACGGCGATACGGCGGATCTGCCGCAGGACCTCGTCGTGGCGCATCAGGGTGCCGTGCTGACCGAACACGTAGGTGACCGCCTCGGTGCCGAAGCAGGCGGAGGGCAGGTGGACGGTGCCGTCGCCGGAGGCATCGCGGCGGGCCGGGATGCCGGTGGCCGGATCGCGGACAAGTTCGCCGTCCTCGCCGACGTCGAACGCGTACCGGCGGCCCACCGCGATCGCCAGGCCGGCATGCCCCTGCTGTTCGTCGAGGGTCTGCATGGTCGGCTGGGCCTCGCCGACGACCGCCCGGTGTCCGGGCAGTGCGAACCCGCTCACGCGGTGGCGCGCGTGCTCGCCGAGCGACCGGGCGGCCAGGTCCCGGTCACCGCCGAAGCGGGCGACATCGCCCGGGGTAAGGCGCTCGACGTCCAGGCCGAGGTCCAGGCATCGGTAGCCGGGCAGTAGGTCGTGGACGCCGGGCAGGGTCGCTGCCATCGCCTGCACCCGCCGCAGCAGCCACGTCTGCTTGGCCCCGGTGTTCAGGAGGTTGAGCGCCAGGACGGACTTCACCGAGCCGAGGAACGGCGTTCCGACGGTGACTACCGCCCGGGTGTCCGCGGCGAGTTCCGGGTCCTGCTCCAGTGCGGCCCGCACCACCAGCCCGCCCATCGAGTGCGCCACGAACAGCAGCCGCGGCTGCCGCGCCCCCGCCGCCGCCCATTCGGGCCGGGCGGCGAGCCGCTCGCGCCACCGCTCCAGATGCGCGCGGGCCGTACGGGCCAGCAGCGCGGCGTTGTAGGAGACCGCGATCCGCCAGTCGTAGGGAAACGGCGCCACCGCCTCCGGCGCCAGCGTGACCTTTCGCAGAGCCGTGACCGCCTCGCTGTAGGGGTCGAGGCCTTCGAGGACGGGCAGCCACCACGGCCTGGCCAGCAGACCGGTCGCCCGGACGCGGGTCAGCGGTGCCCGCCGGGCTGTGCCGGCGTCTGCGGCCTGCTCCCGGGCGTCCGCACGCAGGGCTCCGAACAGGTCCTCGCCCATCGGCGAGCTGGTCAGCATCCGAAGATCGGCGCCCCACAGCGGGCGGCCCGTGACGGTGTCCTCAAGGACGCTGCCCATGATGCCCGGTACCACTACGCACGCATCCCGGGTCCGGTTCTCGAACACCGGCGGCACCCCCGCCCACGGCACCCCGAGTTCCGTCCCGTCAGCCCCCACCATCCCCATGCCGTCCGACGATAGAGGAGCGCACCCTCCCGGGTACGGGCTTCACCGAAGAAAAGCGCCGTCCACCCGCTCTGCGCCGTGGCGGCTCTCCCTCCCGACTCGCCGCCCGAGGAACGGCCCCAGAGCATCGGACGGCACGGCCGGGCGGGGCGTTGGCGGGGCTGTGGAATGCAGAGGTGGTCTGACCGGTGTCCGGTGGGCGCGGATCGAGCCGCTGCTGCCGGTGAGCAGCGGGCGGTGCGGCCGGTGGCGGAATCTCCGACGATGGTGAACGGGGTATCGCACCGGATCCGCACCGACTTTCCGTGGCGGGATCTCCCCGAGCGGTACGGGCCGTGGAAGACGGCGCACGAGCGGCACCGGCGCTGGTCGGCGGACGGCACCTGGCAGATGCTCCTGCACCGGATCCAGGCCCAGGAGGACACGGCCGGGACACGGACGCGCAGTTCCGCTCGTGATCGCCAGGACAGCACCCCCAGGAAGCGGCCTACTCCCTTCTTCCGAGGCCGAGTGCGACCGGGGACCGATCCGGACGAGAATCCTCCACATCTAGCGTGGCGGTCATGACGGAAGCCCGCACCGCCCTGATCGAAGGTCTCATGGACCGCTTCCCGGACATTCCCCGGGAAGCGGTGATCAAGGAGGACCTGCTGCGCGGCGGCATCGCCTTCGATGCCGCCGCGCTGAGTGACAACCAGGACGGGGACGTCAAACCGAAGTCGTACTTCATCTTCTCCTTCGACCACGGCACCCTGCCCGAGCTGGGCCAGGCCGCGCTGCGCCGCCCGCCGGAGGAGATCGTGCTGACCGGCGGGCCCTACGGGCTGCGCCGCACGGTGGTGTCGGTCCGGGTGAACCCCGCCTCGCCCTACCGGGTGGCCCCCGGCGCCGACGGGCGGCTGGGCCTGTATCTGGACGGGGAGCGGATCGCCGATGCCGGTCTGCCGCCGATGCCGGACTACTACCGGCACACCCTGGCGAGCGGGAAGTCGGTGATGGAGGTCGCCCCGACCATCCAGTGGGGCTATCTGATCTATCTGACGGTGTTCCGGGTCTGCCAGTACTTCGGCGCCAAGCAGGAGTGCCAGTACTGCGACATCAACCACAACTGGCACCAGCACAAGGCCGCGGGCCGCCCCTACACCGGCGTCAAGCCCGTCGAGGAGGTCCTGGAGGCGCTGGAGATCATCGACCGGCACGACGTCGCCGGCGCTTCCACCGCCTACACGCTGACCGGCGGGGCGATCACCTCACGGGTCGGGGGGCTGGACGAGGCCGACTTCTACGGGCAGTACGCCAAGGCGATCGAGGAGCGGTTCCCCGGCCGCTGGATCGGCAAGGTCGTCGCCCAGGCCCTGCCCAAGGAAGCCGTGCGGCGCTTCCACGACCACGGGATCCGGATCTACCACCCCAACTACGAGGTGTGGGACCGGCGCCTGTTCGAACTGTACTGCCCCGGGAAGGAACGGCACGTCGGCCGCGACGAATGGCACCGGCGCATCCTGGACTCCGCCGAGATCTTCGGGCCGCGCAACGTGATCCCGAACTTCGTCGCGGGGGTCGAGATGGCCGAGCCCTACGGTTTCACCGGTGTCGGCGAGGCCATCGACTCCACCATCGAGGGCCTGCGGTTCTTCATGTCGCACGGCATCACCCCGCGCTTCACCACCTGGTGCCCGGAGCCCACCACTCCCCTGGGCAAGGCCAACCCGCACGGAGCGCCACTGGAGTACCACGTCCGGCTGCTTGAGGCGTACCGGGCGACGATGCAGGAGTTCGGACTGAGCTCGCCGCCCGGCTACGGGCCGGCCGGCCCCGGGAACGCCGTCTTCTCCGTCAGCTCCTTCATGGACACCCTCCCCGCACAGTCGCAGGAGGCGAAGCAGTGAACTTCCGTACACCGATCCCCGCGCTGTTCCCCGGCGCCTCGGGCCGTATCGTCACCGCGCTGACCGCCCACCGGGCGACGAACGCCGGGGCGCCGCTGACGCTCACGGACCTGGCCCGTGACGCGTCCGTCGCCGCCACCCAACTGGAGGCCACGCTCTTCCGCCTCGGTCTCCTGGGCCTGATCGAGCCGCGTGGGCGTGGAGCGGATGTGCGGCCGGTCGCAGGGCACGTCGTGTGGAAGGCACTGGACGGCCTGGCCGACCTGCGGCAGCACGTGGTGGAGGAAGTCCGCGAACGTGCCGCCGCGGACCTCACCCCCGCCCCCGCCCTGCTCGCCATCGCCGGTCCCGTCGCGGACGGCACCGCCACCCACCCGGCCGACGTCCTGGAACTGATCGTCGTCCCGCCCCCCACAGCCCCCGAGGACTGGGCCGAGCAGGCGGAGCGCATGGCCGCGCGACTCTCCCGCCACCTGGGCAACGTCGTCACCCTGCGCACAGCGGCGCCCGACGCCGACGCCGCCCGCTCGGCCGGACCCGATGCCTTCCTCGTCATCCCGCCGGACAGTGCGCGGTAGATCACGCCCGCCCGGCCGACGTGCCCCACAGCGCGCCCAACCAGCCCTGATCTCCAGTGGGCACCCCCGCCGACGGTCCTCACCCTCCACATTCGACTGCGCTTCGGGAGCGTCGGCCACAGCATCGACAACCAGTTCGGAAGTAAGCGGACATGACGGTGACACACCTGCCTCCATCCAGGCAGCCATTCAATCGAACTGAATAAACCAGCGCCCTCTGACTCAAAGATCCGCAGGTCACCAAGGGTCGACCCCGTGCTCGCGGAGGTCGCTCCATCGATGAGGGCATCGGCCTGCTTCCCGAGGCCGGGCCGGGACGACGCCGGCGTTGTTCCACACCGTCCCGCCGAAGCCGCCGCCGGCTCACAACCGCCTCGGCGCCGATCACCCGCCCTCAGAACCCGCCCGACACCGGGCTGCCGCGCCACACCCCGGGGGGCAGTGCCAGGCCCGGACGTGCGTCAGGACAGGAGGCCGCGCCAGCGTTCGGCGGAGTCGAGCATGTCCTGGATGACCCGCTCCAGGAACGCGCCCGCCTTGGCCAGTCGCTGTGCCACCGGGCTGTCCGGCTCCCATCCCTCCAGGAGGTCCGTCGCGGCGTGCGCCGTGTCCAGGGTCTGCCGGGAGCTGATCACGATCGACCGGTACCAGGCCTCGTCGTCGTGGACGTAGACGTCGCGGCGCCGCTGGGGGTCGCGTTCGCGGCGGATGTAGCCGCTCTCTACGAGGGAGTTGACGGCCACCGAGACGGAGGCCGGGCTGACCCTCAGCCTGCGGGCCAGCTCGGCGGCGGTGCGCCTGCCGTCCTCGGACAGCAGCAGGTCGACGTGCACGCGCGCCATCATCCTCGGCATCCCCGACCTGACCGCGGCCTCCACGATCACCTCCGCCACCGCGTCGACCGCCGGCCCGGGCGCGGGCCGGGTCGGCGGCGCGCCCCGCCTGGCCCGTCGGGCCGCCGCCTGCTGGGCCTGCTGGGGCCGGTAGGCGGAAGCGCCGCCGTTGCGCGCGACCTCCCGGCTGATCGTCGAGGTCGGCCGGTCGAGCCGTCTGGCGATCTCGGCGAAGGGGAGCCGGTCGGCGAGTCCGGCCGAGATCCGTTGGCGCTCCTGCGGGGTCAAGCGTCCTCCTGGCATGCCGCCAGTATTGCCTTCGGCGGCATTCATTGCAACGAATCGTTGCATTCGACGGCAGCCCTGTTGCATCAATTTACGGCTTCCCACCTGGGAATACGGGAATTCCATAATTGACGACACCCTGAACGCAACGTAGCTTTCGAAATATACCGAACACACTTCGGAAGCACCTCCCCGCGAGCCGAGGAACAGTCATGAGCGAGTCCCCGCACACCGACACGACGCTGCCGACGACCCGCCGGTCCGGCTGCCCCTTCGATCCGCCCGCCGAGCTGCTGGAAAGCCGGCAGCTCGGCCCCATCAGCCGTTTCACCCACGTCGGCGGAAACCCCGGCTGGTTGATCACCGGCTACGAGCTCGTCAGGTCCGTCCTGGCCGACCCGCGCTTCAGCTCGCGCAAGGACCTGATGAACGTCGTCGACTTCGCTCTCCCGCCCGCGCCGCCCGGCGAGTTCCTGCTCACGGACGACCCGGAGCACAGTCGCTACCGCAAGCCCCTGGTGGGGAGGTTCACCGCCCGGCGGATGCGGCAGCTCACCGAACGCATCGAGCGGATCACCTCCGACTGCCTGGACGCGATGGAGCAGGGCGGCTCCTCGGCCGACCTGGTGGCGGCCTTCGCCAAGCCCGTCCCCGCCATCGTCATCTGCGAGCTGCTGGGCGTCCCGTACGAGGACCGCGGCTCCTTCCAGAGCCAGATCGAGACCTTCCTCGGCGGGGAGACCGACGAGAACGAGCTGATCGCCGCCTACACGGCCACCCAGCGCTACCTAGCGCAGCTGGTGGCCGCCAAACGCGCCCACCCCACCGACGACGTGCTCAGCGACCTCACCGACAGCGACCTCACCGACGAGGAACTCCAGGGCATCGCGCTCATCCTGCTCTCCGCCGGGTTCGACACCACCGCCAACACCCTCGCCCTCGGCACCTTCGCCCTCCTCCAGAACCCCGCCCAACTGGCCGCCCTGCGCGCCGATCCCGCCCTCGTCGACCAGGCGGTGGAGGAACTGCTGCGGTACCTCACCGTCGCCAAGACCTTCATGCGGACGGCTCTGGAGGACGTCGAACTCGCCGGTGCGACCATCGCGGCCGGCACGACTGTCGTCCTCTCGTACCGGACCGCCAACCGCGACCCCGACCGCTTCACCGACCCGCACGCCCTCGACCTCCGCCGCCGGGACGGCGGCCACCTCGCCTTCGGCCACGGCGCCCACCAGTGCCTCGGCCAGCAGCTCGCCCGCGTCGAACTGCGCGTCGCCCTCCGCGCCCTCCTCGACCGCTTCCCCGCCCTCCGCCTCGCCGTCCCGCCCGAGGACGTCCCCCTGCGCCCCGAGGCCGCCGACGTCCACGGCGTCAAGAGCCTCCCCGTCACCTGGGCGCCCTGACCTGCCCCGCCCACCACCTTCGAGATGTGGGCCGCCACGGCAGGGTCACCACTGGCGGCAGAAGGGACCGAACCCGGCCTCCGCGGCGACCGCATCGAGATCGAAGGGCGGCCGGAACCGTCTCGGCACGCCGGGGGCCGTCCGCTCGACCACCTCGCGCGTGAGGCGGTTCTCCCAGCGCAGCCGGCCGCAGGAGCAGCCGATCGCCCCGTCCCGGCCGATGAGGACCACCAGCCACCGGCTCCCGCCGCAGTCGCAGACGAGGCGCTCCACCGTCGGTACGCGCGACACGGCCCGCAGGTTCCGGCGACCCACGGTGTACAGCTCCCCATCGAGGTGCAGCCGCTCCGCGATCACCACCTCGACCGCCCCGGCCTGACGCAGGGCCAGTTCGAAGGCCTCGCGGGCGCGCTCTTCCAGGGCATCGATGAACGGCCGGGACTCGGCTGCCGCGTCGAACTCCGGGTCCTCGTCCCCCGTTTCCAGCGTCTGGGCGAGCAGCAGCAGGCGCTCCCTCAGGAGCAGTCGGTTCTCGGCGAGGGGTTCCGCGCGGCGGAGGAGTTCGTCCCGGATCCCGGCGGGTGCGTCGTCGACGGCGCGGGCCGCGGCCCGCGCCCGGCGGAGGATCTCCTGGTGGTCGGCGGAGAGGCTACGGGGCAGGAGGTAGCCGCCCCGGTAGCGGCGTGCAAGCCTCCACAGGCCCGGATCACAGCGCTTCGTGATGAGGTCGAGCGGGGAGGGCGACGGCAGGTCCGGATGGCTCTCCAGCACGAGCCGGTGTTTCCACCAGATGTGGCGCGGGCCGACCAGGGGTTTGTCCCAGAGGGTCGGTGAGTCCCTGACGGGGGCCTCGCCCTCGGGGGCGGCGTGTGCGGGGCCGGGGGGCGCGTCGCGGGGCCGGCGGGCGTCCGGGGTGGGTCGCCGCGCCGGCCCCTTCTCCTGAAGCTCCTGGCCCTCGACGCCGCTTGCGTCCTCTGCCGTCATGCGCCCTTCCCTCCCCCGGCCCCGACCTCGGACTCTATCCCCGGTTCCCGCTCGTGCGGAGGCGCGGCCGGGTCTCCGGCTTCACCGGGGCGAAGGCGCCACGAGAGCGGCGGCGAGTTCGCGCCACTCCCGCTCCGGCAGGGCGGCCGGATCGGCACTCAGTACCTGCAGGCAGACGTGGTCGGCCCCCGCGTCGAAGTGCTCCCGCACGCGCCGGCGGATCGTCCCGGTGTCGCCGTACGCGACGATCGCGTCCACCAGGCGGCGGCTCGGGCCGCCCGTGACGTCCTCGTCACCGAAGCCGAGCCTGCGGACGTTCGCCTGCTGGTGCGGTGCCATGGCGAGGTATCCGGCGACGTGTGCCGCGGCCACCTCCCGGGCGCGGCCGCGGTCGGTGTCCAGGACGACGGCCTGCTCGACCCCGAGAAAGGCGTCCGGCCCCATGATCGCCCGGGCCTGCGCGGTGTGCTCGACGGGCACGAAGTAGGGGTGCGCGCCCCAGGTGCGTTCGGCGGCCAGTTCGAGCATCTTCGGGCCGAGGGCGGCCAGGACGCGGCGGGGGGCCGGGTCGGGTACCGGGCCGTGGGCGGGGGTGGCGTCCATGGCGTCGAGGTAGGCGCGCATCGTGGCGAGCGCCCTGCCGCGGGCCGGGACGGGATAGCCGTCCACCTCGACCACCGTGTCGTCGACCCGGTGCCCGCCGAGGCCGAGCAGGTAGCGCCCGGGGAAGGCCTCACCGACCGTGCGGGTCGCGTTGGCCATGGCGATCGGGTCCCGGAAGGCGATGTTGGCGATCCCGGAGGCCACGGTGATCCGGCGGGTCGCGGACAGCAGTAACCACGCCTGGCCCACCGTGTCGCGGCCGAACGCCTCGCCGTGCCAGATGGCTCCGTAGCCCAACTCCTCCAGTTCCGCGGCCGATTCGCGTACGCGTCCGGCGGGTTGGCCTTCGTAGGCGAAGGTCCAGATCCCGACCCGGCCGAGCCCGGTCCGTGCGTCCTCAGTCATCCTTCATCTCCTCTGGCGGCTATCCGGAGAGGTTCTCCGGTTTCTGTCGGCTAGGATACGGAGAACCTCTCCGGTTCGCCATCCCGGGAGCCGACCGAAGGGCGCGACGATGACGAGCAGTCAGGGACCCACTCCGGCCGAGCCTTCGCAGCGCACGGACGCCCGCCTCAACCGGGAACGCCTGGTGGCGGCGGCGCGCGACGTGTTCGCCGAGGCCGGGCCGGGCGCCTCCCTCAACGAGATCGCCCGCCGGGCGGGGGTGGGCCCCGGCACCCTGTACCGCCACTTCCCCAACCGCTCGGCCCTGCTGACCGCGGTGCTCGGGGACCGCATCGAGACCCTGGGCGCGCACGCGGAACGACTACTCGCCTCGGAGGACGCCGACGCCGCCCTGGAGCAGTGGCTCAGGGCCTTCCTCACCCACGCCCGCGTGCACCAGGGCATGGGCAGCGCCCTGTTGGTGGAGTCGGCGGGCGCGTTGGGCTTCGACTGCCGGCGACGCATCCTGGACATGGCGGCCGCCCTGCTCGCCCGGGCTCAACGGCACGGCACGGCCCGCGCCGACCTGGCCGCCGACGACCTCCTCCGACTCGTCATCGGGATCGCGCTGGCCACGGCCCACGACGATCAGGCCGGGCAGCAGCCCGAGCGGCTGCTGGACCTGGTGCTGGACGCCGCGCACGGGGCACCGCGCCGGAGGAAGTGACTCCCGCCCCGGCCGGGAGCCGGTCCCCCGCCGCCCGAAGCCGATCCGGAGAGCCCGACGCCCAGTTCACCGGCCGCGGCAGAAGACGGATCACGCCCACCGAGGCGCCGACGATCCGCGAGGTACGGCCGGCGCGAACCGTCCGGCTGCGCGGCCCGATCGGAACCGGGGCCTGCTCCGGCACGGCTCCGCCGTCCGGCAACTCGACACCCACCGGTCGTCGCCCGCTACGGCAAGGCCGACCTCCGTGCACGCGGCGGCGACAGGACACCTGAGGGCCGAGGACCCGGCGCGGGAATCACGCGCAGTCAGGACAGCCGGCGACATGGTCGGCGTGCAGGGACTTGAGCAGCGCGAAGTCGGCGTCGATCGCACGACTGGAATACGAGGCGAGGGCGCCCAGCCCCACGTGCTCACCGTTCTTGAGGATCAGTCCGGGAGCCCCCGCCGGGGCCGGGCCAGGGCCGTCACCGGTGTCGATCGCGCTGATGGCGCACCACGGAACGGCCTTCGAGCGCCCCAGACCACGTTCGGTGAGACCCGTGGAGTCGATCCGCACGCCCATGACACAGCTGCGGAACGCAACCCAGGCACCGCCTGCGAGGATCACGGCGTAGAGGGCCACGCCCGCGGGATCGACCTCGCCGCTGACCAGCATCAGGGCGCCGATCAGCGCGAAAACACCCCCCACCATGAAGAGAGCTACGCGCTGCCCCGGCCTGCGGAGCGTCCGGGCCAGTATCGGGGGCGGTGTCGTGGACTCCATGGCCCCAACCTTAAGCCGTAGCCCGTACGCCCCGTAGGCGTTCTACCGCCACAAGATCGGCGACACCCGCTCGACGAGTTCAGCCCGCCACCGGAACCGGAGCCCGGGCGGCGGGCGCGGCCGCCCGGCCTGTGGTGGAGGCCGCAACTGACGTAACGTCGGCTCCGTCCGGCTCACCACCGCGCACCATGGAGGACGGCACCGTGCAGAGCATCGGCATCATCGGAGTGGGCGAGATCGGCCGGGCGATCGTCGAAGGCCTGCGCAACGACGGCGGCGACGGTGACTTCACGCCTCCGGACGTCCACCTCTCCCCCCGAGGTGCCCGCACCGCCGCCGAGCTGGCCGAGCGCTTCGGGGGCGTCCGGGTGTGCGCCGACAACCAGGAGGTGGTGGACCGCTCCGAGACGGTGGTCATCGCCCTGCGCCGCCAGGACCACCGCGAGGCGCTCGCCGGGCTGCAGGTGGACGACGACCGGACCGTGGTCAACCTGATCGCCGGCGTCTCCACCGAGGACCTGCGCCGGACCCTCGCCACCGGCGCCGCGATCGTGGGCGCCATCCCGCTGCCGGCCGTGCGCGAGCGCCGGTCGGTCACCGTGACCCACCCCTCCCACCCGGTGGCGGACGCCCTCTTCGGCCGGTTGGGCGGTGTGCTCCCCGTCGCGGACCAGGAGGCCTTCAACGTCTTCTCCGCGCTGACCTCGACCCTCACCGCCCACTACGCCTACCTCACCACGCTCACCTCCTGGGCCACCGGCCACGGCATCGCCCCCGACGCCGCCGACCACTACGTGCGCGGCCTCTTCCAGAACGTCGGCCGCTCCCTGGGCGACGCGACGCGCCCCCTGCACCGACTCGCCGCCGACCACGAGACACCCGGCGGCAGCAACGAACGCATCCGCACCACCTGGTTCGATCCGGCCAACGCCGCAGCCCTCAAGGACGCCCTGGACGGCCTCCTCACCCACCTGAACCAGGAGCGCCCGGGCCGGCGATAGGCGGCCAGCGACCGGCACCCAGGGGCCGCACAGCCGCCACGGACACGAACTGACAGGATGGCCCCATGGATGCAACGGACCTCGGCGAGCTCGTGGTGCGCCGCGCCGGGGAATCGGACACGGACGCCCTGGCCGGCATCGACTCGGTCGCGCTCCAGGGCGACGGGGCGCGCGTGGCGAGCATCCGGCGGTGGTGCCGGCAGGGCCTGGCGGTCGTCGCGGAGGGTGCGTCCGGTCCGCTCGGCTACTGCGTGGTCGAGTACACCTTCTTCGAACAGGGCTTCGTCACGATGGTGATGGTCGCCCCGTCCGCTCGGGGTGGCGGTGTCGGCAGGAAGTTGCTGGACGCCGTGGCGGCCGGGTGCGAAACCCCGAAGCTGTTCACCTCGACCAACGTCTCCAACCAGCCGATGCAGCGGCTGCTCCAGGGAGCCGGGTGGAGTCCGGTCGGCCTCCTCCACGGCCTGGACGAGGGCGACCCCGAGCTGTTCTACCTCTGTCCGGCGCGCACGCCCGACCGTCGTTCCGACCTGCCCGCCCCGCCGCCGCCGACGCCGACGCCGAGAGGCTGAACCGGCCGGGAGCGTCAGTCGTCCACCACGGGCGGCCGACTGCCCGCGCTCGCCGGGTACACCGCGTCCAGCAGGCCGCGGACGAAGCGATCGGGGTCGCCCAGGCCAGCGGCGGCCAGCGTGCGGGGGCCGTCCGCCAGCAGGTGGAGGACGGCGCCGTGCAGGGCGAGCGTCACACCGGCGGCCCGCTGCGCGGTGACGGGAAGCCCTGCGGCCCGCTGGGCCCGTTCGAAGCCCTCGAAGTCGGCGGTGGCGATCCCGTCGAGGATCTCCGACAGCCAGGGCTTGCGGGCGGCCTCGGTCTGCAGCTCCAGATAGGCGAGCATGCGGAGCCGCCCCGGGCCGGCGAGGTTGGTGAGCAGCCCGCGGAACAGGAGCACCAGGCCTTCACGGTCGGCGGGCCCCGCCTCGGGGGCCGCCACCTGCGCCGTTGCCGCGCGGTACTGCTCCACGCACCGCTCGGCCACCGTGCGCAGCAGGGCGTCCCGGGTCGGGAAGTAGTTCTTCGCGGTTCCCAGCGGCACACCCGCGGCCGCGTCGACGGCCCGGTGGGTCAGGCCGCGCCCTCCGGCCTCGGCCAGCACCTCGACGGCCGCGTCGCCCAGCAGGTTCCGGCGCTCCGGATTCACCGTCAACTCCCCTTTTCCATCGGCTCCTTGTTTACACTACCCCACCCGTGGTACCACATATGTGGTAGCCGGCGAGGCTGCGGTGAGCACCACCGAGCCGCGACGGCCCGCCGATGGCCTCCGCTCAGGCGGGGGGAGAGCCGTCCCTGTGACATCGGAAGAAAGGGAGTCGAACGATGGACACGCGAGACCACGGCGCCCCGTGGGGCACCACCCGCATGGCGCCGTACGCCGAGACCGACCTGGTTCCCGTACTCACCCCGGTGATCGACCCCGAGACCCAGCTGGCCGTGCTCATCGACGGGAGCGGCCGCACGGTCGAACTCGTCGACCACCTGACCGTCAGCAGCCCCGCGAACTCCACCAGCACCAGCAGCAGCACCCAGAACTCCACCAGCACCAGCACTGCGGACAGCTACGACTCCGACAACAACTCGGACTCCGACTCGGACTCGGACTCGGACCCCAGCGGCTGGTGATGACGGACCCGAGCGGGTCGGTCCTGGTCCTGACCGGCCACCATGACGTGACCGCCGACCTGGTCCTGCGCATCCTCGCGGACCGCCGGGTCCCGGTGGTCCGTCTCGACCCGGGCGCCGACCTGCACGCGGGTGCCACGCTGACCGCCGCGTACCGCACGGGCGACCAGCGCGGCACCCTGCGCACGGCGAGCCGGGAACTCGACCTCACCGCGGTGCGCTCCGTCTGGACCCGCCGCCCCTCGCCCTTCCAGGGCCCCGGCGAGCTGGAGGAACAGGACCGCCGGTTCGCCGGATCGCAGTCCCAGTGGGGCGTCGGCGGCATCCTGGCGTCGCTCCCCGGAGCCCACTACGTGAACCACCCGTGGAGCAACCGGGCCGCGGAGTACAAGCCGGCCCAGCTCGCCACCGCGCAGCGCAGCGGCTTCCCGGTCCCCAGCACCGTGATCACCAACGACCCGGCCGAGGCACGGGAGTTCATCGCCCGCCAAAGCACCGGTGTGGTCTACAAGCCGCTGTGGAACACCCCGTACAAGGTCGGCGGCCAGGCGCGGCAGGTGTGGGTGCGGGAGGTGCGCGCGCACGAGATCACCGCTGCGGTGGCCGCCTGCCCCCACCTGTTCCAGGCCACGGTGGAGAAGGCCTTCGACGTCCGGGTCACGGCGGTCGGCAACCGGCTGTTCGCGGTCCGGATCGACAGTCCTGACCTCGACTGGCGGCGGCGCCAATCCCTCATGGAGTGCACGCCGATCGACGTCCCCGACCGGGTCGCGCGCTCGGTCTCCTCCTATCTCGCCACCTGCCGACTCGCCTTCGGCGCGTTCGACTTCGCCGTCACGGCGGCCGGTGACTGGTACTTCCTCGAGTGCAATCCCAACGGGCAGTGGGCCTGGCAACCCGCCCCGGTCACCGACGCGATCGCCCGCGCCCTCGCCGACCGGCTCCAGAAGGGCCCCGAAGCCTGAACCGGCCGGCGGGACCCCACGGCGGTACGGCCGCCGTCCTCGTCCGCCTCCTGCGCCGCCTCGCCCGGGTGCTCGTTCGTGAAGCGCGCGTCGGAGCGCGTCGGAGCGCGGCGCGGCGGGGCGCGGCGGGGCGCGGCGGAGCGGTCAGGGCGTGCCGGTGGCGGGAGGTGTGCGCTGGGGCGGGACGGCGGCGCGGTCGTTCTGGAGTTCCCAGAGCTCGCGCAGGCGGCCGGGCCGGGCGAGGAGGTCGGTGAAGGTGCCGTGCTGGATGACGCGGCCGTGTTCGAGGACCACGATCCGGTCGGCCACCGAGACGTTCGCGAGGCGGTGGGTGACCAGGACGACGGCGCGGTCGGCCGCGAGGTCGCGCAGGTTGGCGAAGACGCGGTGTTCGGCGCGGGGGTCGAGGGCCGAGCTCGGCTCGTCCAGGATCAGCAGCGGCGCGGGGCGGTAGAAGGCGCGGGCCAGCGCGAGGCGCTGCCACTGACCGCCGGAGAGGGCCTCGCCGCCCGCCCAGTCCCGGGTCAGCAGGGTGTCGAGGCCGCGGCCGAGCCCGTCGACGACCTCGTCGGCGCCGGAGGCCTCGCAGGCCGTGCGGATCGCGCTGTCGCCGCCCGGCACGGGCTGGCCCTGGGTGATGTTCTGGCGGGCGTTGAACGGCCAGCGGGCGAAGTCCTGCGGGACGACCGCGGTGTGCTTCCACGCCAGCTGGGGGTCGAGGTCGCGGGTGTCGACGCCATCCCAGGCGACGCTGCCCGCGGTGGGCAGGTAGAGGCCGGCGAGGAGCCGGGAGAGGGTGGTCTTCCCGGAGCCGTTCTCGCCGACCAGCGCGATCACCTCGCCGCGCCGGACGGTGAGGCTCACGTCGCACAGGGCGTCGCGGTCCGCGCCGTCGTACCGGTAGGTGAGGTTCCGGACGCGGACCTCACGGACCTGTTCGGGCACGGCCCGGCCGCGGTCGATGCGGTAGCCCCCGGCCTCGGCCAGGAAGTCGGCCCAGTCCTGGAAGTACAGGCCGTCGCGGAACATCCGGGCCCCGGCGTTCGCGACGCCCTTGGTGCCGGAGGCCACCGATCGCAGGGCGAACGCCGCCGCGCCGCCGGCCGCCGCCGAGAGCCGGCCGGTGGACAGCAGCCACACCAGCACCGCCCAGACGACGCCGGAGGCGAGCCCGCCGAGCGCCGCACCGATCAGCGCGGAGCGGGCGCCGAGGGCGGCGGCGCGCCGCTGCGACTCGTAGAGCCCGGTGGCGACCTTCCGGTAGCGGCGCATCAGGAACGGGGTCATCGTGCCGGTGCGGATCTGGTCGGCGGTCTCCCGGGCTGACAGGTGCCAGCGCAGCATGTACTTCATCCGGGACAGGCTCATGGTGCTGGTGAACGCCATCCGGGCGGTGCGGGCGGCGTGGATCTGCGCCCAGGCCTGCGGCAGGCCGGCCAGGACCAGCAGCGGCAGCAGGACCGGGTGGAACGAGGCCAGCACCAGCGCTCCGGCCGCCGTCGTGGCCGCCGAGGCGATGAGGGCCTGGCCGGTGGCGAAGAGGTCCCCGGCCCACTCCGCCCCGCGCTCCGCGGCGTCCTTGCGGTCCCGGAACCCGGGGCTGTCGTAGGCCGACAGCTCGACGTTCAGCGCCGCCTCCAGGAACAGCACCTCGGCCTCCTGCTGGGCGGCCGGGACCAGCCGGGAGGACAGCCAGTTCGTGGCGATCCCCAGGACGGCGTGCAGGCCGGCCGCGGACACCAGCACCAGGACCGGCACCCAGGCGTCCAGGAGCCGGTCGACGACCTGGCCGGAGGAGAACAGGGCCCCGATCGTGCCGGCCATCGCGAGCAGGCCGGTGGCCTCGGCGACGCCGGAGACCAGCTGGCAGGTCAGCAGCCCGAGCACCGCCGGACGGTCCACCCGCCAGGCCAGTGCCACCGACCGGGCGGTCAGCCGCGGCAGTCTGGCCACCATCTGCCGGAAGGTCATCGACGCCAGGCGCGTCGAGTACTCGTCCCCTTCCTCGACCAGGCTCAGCTCGTCGTCCTCGGCGGGATCGTGCGGCAAGAGGTCCTCCTTCGCTCGGGTGGGGCGGGGTGGGGGCAGGGGCGGGGGCGGGGAGCGCGGGGTGTCAGGGCGTGACCGGTCGCGGATGTGTGCGGGCGGCGACCATCCGCAGGTGCTCCTCGAAGAACCAGCGGGGGTCCCCGCCCATCCGGACCAGCAGCACCAGCGCGGTCACCGCCACGTCGCAGGCCTCCTTCCGTACGTCGTCCCAGTCATGGGAACGCCCCTTGCGCGGGTTCTCCCCGAGCGCCCCGATCGCCGCTTCGGCGACCTCGCCGACCTCCTCCTGGAGCTTCACGATCTGCACCAGCCAGCGCTGCTCGCCGAGCATGGCGGAGTGTGAATCAAGGCTTTCGGCAAGGGAGTTGAGCGTCTTCCAGGTGTCGTCCATGGCGCGGGATCCTGCCGCTGTTCGAACCGCTCGTTCAACACGGGCGGTTCTCGGCGAGCCTGTGGCGAACGCGGCGTTTTCGAGCAGCAGTCCAGGGCCCCTCCGCCCCGGTTCCGCCGGGCGTTCCCACGGCGGAACCGCGCGCGAGCGGATCGGCGCCCTCCCGGAAGTTCACCTGACCGGGTGCATCCCGGACCCGGCGGCCTCGCGGACGCCGAACCCGGGCCGAGCCGGGCCGAACCGGACCGTCGCAGAGCCTTCTGTGAGTTCCGGCCCGCGCTCGGGGGCCGTGCCCGGGCGCCGCCGCTCCCGGGCCGCCGGCGGTGGGCGGCGTTCTCAGAAGGCTCACAGGTTCTCTGCGGAGGCGGACAGAGAGGGCTGGCAGCGTCGGTACGGTCCGCGACGAGGTTCGGACGCCGCCCCTGAGCCGCCCCCACCCCGCACACCCGCCCCCGTGGAGACTCCTCATGCCCGCCGCCCCGCTGCGCCGCATCCCGTGTCCACCCGCGCGCTCTGGCGCCACGCGTTCGAAGGCGCGCTGTCCACCCTCGCCGCCGCGGTGGCGATGGCCGCCGCCGTCTGGGCGGCGCTGGCCCTCCTCGGCGCCGGGGCAATCGCGCCCGCGTCCCGGCTGGTGCCGACCGTGGTGGGCGCGGTCTTCGGCGGCGGCGTCACCGTGACGTCGGCGGCCTCAGCCGGGTCCGACGGTTCCGGCGGCGACGAGGGGCTCGGCGACCTGCTCGGGGGCCTGGGCCGCGGCGCACTGGCGGCCGCGGCCGTGGTGTTCCCGCTGCTGGCCGGCACGGCGCACGGAACGGCCCGGCTGCCCGAGGGCGTACTGCGGCGCTTCGGCCGGGACGAGGCGTCCGAAGGACTCGGCGGACTCGGCGACGGCGGACTCGGCGACGCGCTGTCCTCGGCGGCGTTCGAGCTCGACGTCGCGGTGACCGTCTTCTTCGGCCTGCTGTGGGTCTGCGCCGTCCTCGGCATCGGCTGCGTCGCGGCCCGGACCTCGTCCTGCTGGACGTCATGCTCCCGGACATGGACGGCTTCGAGGTGATCGGCCGCCTGCGCGCCCGGCCCCGGGCGTCCCGTCCCGGGCGCGGCGGCGACGTGCCGGTGCTCTTCGTCACGGCGCGCGAGGACCGAGCCGCCGGACGGGCGACCGTGAGCCCGCACCACCGCGCCGGAGCCGCCGCCCCGCCGGTCGGCGGCCGCCGGTCCCGGCTCACGGCGCGAGGTCGGGCCGGGGCCTGGGGATCTGCTTCTGCCGGCCGTCCAGGAAAGGATGGGGATCGTCCGACGGGATCCTGGTCGCCATGATGCGGTTGTCCGACGCCATGGTCATCAGACCGATCACCGCCGGGGGCTTGTCCTCGTCCGTGACGATGAGCGCGGATCCCGAGTCCCCGTCCGGCAGGGCGACGCCCGAGGGATCGACGCTGATCAGGTCCCTCCAGTACTGCCACTGGCCGGCCCTGTTCTGGTTCTTGCACTGGGCGAAGGCGTCGACGACCGTCGTGTTCTGCCGGCGGCCCGAACTCGCCCCCGTCCAGCTCACGTTCCGCACCGTGGTGAGCGGGACTCCCCTCAGAATGGGCAGGAGGGTGCCGTCCGTGTAGATGTCGACGACGGCCGAGGAGGTCAGGTCCAGTTCCTGAGGCACCTCGCACCACGCGAAGTCGTACATGTTCCACCTGCGGTCGCGTTCCGTGTCCGAGTCGTGGGTGAGGATCTGGAAGGTGCCGTCGCAGACGCCGATCAGCGGACTGCCCCGCCGGAACACCTCCCAGAACCCCCACGGGGGCTGGTAGACCTCCAGGCCGGGTCCGGGTCCCGTCGCCTGATCGCCGATCACATGGGCGTTGGTGAGCACGCACCGCCTGTTCCGGTACTCGACGGTCACACCGAGCGTCCCGCCCGACTGGAACAACCCGTACCACGACAGCTGGGACCCGATCTGGAACCCGCCGGGGCACGGCCGCTCCCGCCAGCTGTAGGCGGTCGGACGGAACTCCCCGGTCTGGACGACGTCGGTGGGAACGGTCTCGGTCGCCACCGACCCGTCCGGGCGGACGAGGTCGAGCGTGACGGCCGGCGGCACGGGGAAGTCCAGCGCGGTCAGCGCGGAGGCGGGCTTCTTCTCGACCACCCCGACCGAGATCGCCCGCCGCCCGGTCGGCTCGCCGCCCGTGGTCTTCACGTCCGTCTGCAGCATGACGACGTTCGGACAGGACAGCCAGTCCTCGACGGCGAGGTGCGGTTCGTCGAACGGCGCGGGCCCGGCGCTCACCGCGCTCCCCCTCCGCGGCGTTCGGCGGCTCGCACCGCCGGATGGTGCCCGTCCGCGCCGTCGGGCCCCGGCCCGGCTCCCGGCGGCAGGTAGGCGACCTCGGCGAGCCGCGCCCGCATCGCCGGCGACACCGGCAGCCTGCGCTCCAGCGGGCGCGGCGGCAGCTCGGCGGGGTCCGCGGGGGTGCTGACCACCGCGGGGCCCTCGGAGCCGTAGATCAGGGAGGTGAGCGGCTTCCAGGTCGGGTCGAACAGCGTCAGGACGTTGGTCAGCTGCCAGTAGAGGAACATCCGTGCCGACGTCCCGCCGGTGTTGTCGTAGTCCTGCGACACGAAGGAGGTCGTCTCCAGGCTGGTGGTGATCTGCTGGAAGTTCGTCGCGTTGGCGCTCAGGGAGGCCGAGACGGACGCCGAGATGGGGCCCCAGCCGGCCGTCGCGCTGCCCGTCACCGAGGACGCGAGCTGGGTCCGTTCGGAGGAGGTGCTCTCCATGCCCGCGGTGACCGTGTAGCTGACGGTGCGCCGGGCGCCCGCCGCGATGCTGTACGAGTCGGGCAGGCGCTGCCAGTACTGCTCCCGGATCACGGTGTTGCCGGTGGCGGGCAGCTTGCCGCAGCCGACCGCCACCCGCGGCGAGTCCGGCGGGATGACGACGGATCTGTTGGGCATCGGCACCGGGCCGATGCTGTTCGGGTCCAGCAGGTCCGCGCAGGTCACGATGATCACGTTCGCGTTGTTCACGACGACGGCGCTCGCCGCCCGGCGGACGGCGACGAACGCCCCCGTGTAGGTGTTCAGGAAGAGGAAGTACCAGTCGGGGTCGACCCCGCCGAGCGTCCCCCAGGAGGTGCCGGGGGGAATCAGCGGCGCCGGGTACCCCGCGAGGAAGTAGCCGGAGACGGATCTGCCGAGCCAGCACCCCTCGTCGGAGATCAGGTACAGCGACAGCGGGATCTCGGTGTTGTTGGTGAACGCCAGGTCCATCGGCGGCAGACCGTGCGTCGTCGACTTGAGCGTCCCCGCGAGGGCTTTCCGGTAGGGATCGGTCATCTTCACGGCCGGCCTCCCGTCTCAGGGTGCGAAGGTGGGAATCGCGTACGGGCCGCCGATGACGACGGGCTGGGTCCCGGTGACGATGGAGCTCAGCGGGTTGCCGGACCTGTCGTAGACCGTCACCGAGTCCGTGAGCTGCCAGTACAGGTGCAGGAAGGCCGGGTTGCCGGCCGCGTTCTCGTAGCGGTCGGAGACGTAGGACGTGGTCTGCTTCGTCGTGGTGACCTGCTGGAACGTCGTCGACGCCGCGCTCAGGGAGGCCGACACGGACGCCGAGACCGGGCCCCAGCCGGCCCGCGCGGAGGCGGACAACGACCCCTCGACGGAGGCCAGTTCGGAGGTGGTCTCCTGCATCCCGGAGGTCACGGTGTTGTTGACCGTCTTCCGCTCCCCCGGCCCGATGCTGTACGAGTCGGACAGGCGCTGCCAGTACTGCTCCCGCACGACGGCGCTCCCCTCCGTGCCCACCGCGCCGCAGCCGACGACGACGGGCGTCGAGTCCGAGGGAATGATCACGTCCTGGTCGGGCCGCGGTACGTGGCCGATGTCGTTGGGCTCCAGCAGGTCGAAGCTCGTGATCCCGATGTTGCCGCTCGACGGAGTCTCGAAGACGGCGGCGAACGCCCCGCTGTAGGCGTTGGTGAAGAGCCAGAACCAATGGGCCTCCGGATTCGCCTGGGTGAGGGACGATCCGCCGTTGGGTGCCACCTGGTACGGCGGGGCGCCCGGCGCGAAGTTCTGGGCCTGGCTGTCGTAGCCGTAGTGCTCCCCGGTACCGCTGATCAAGTACATGTTCAGCGCGATCGCCGTGTCGTTGTAGAAGGTCAGCGGATTGCCCGTCCCGGCACTGGTCTGGGAACGCAGGGTTCCGTCGATCGCCTGCTGATAGGTGTCGTTCATCTGCATGCGAGTTCACCTCTGCCGAGCCCGTTCGGGAAGAGGGCTCAAGGGTGTCCGGCGACCGGCCCGCTCCTCCGCCGCCGCCGTGCCCCCTGTTCGTCAAGCTACGCCTGTGCGGTACGGGCTGCAACGGTAGTTGAGCGGACCGCGACCGGGAGGTGCGGCCGACTCGACCGCGTCGCGTCCAGGAAGGCGGCGCGCAGCGCGGCGAGGCGTTCCATGAGCGGGTCGCGGACGAAGCCGCCGACCATGGCCGGCCAGGATGCCGGGCAGCGGTCCGCGAGGGCGAGCACCCGGGCGGTCTCCTCGGCCGACAGGCGTTCACTGGCGTCGAGGCAGTACTCCAGGAGGTCCCGCTCCCCGCGCCGCGCCTCGGAGTTCTTCGTCGGCCACTCCGTCAGGAGGCACCAGGCGACCCAGGCCGCGCCGTGCCGGTCGTGGTCGCACTCCTCGGCGTCCTCGTCGCACCAGCCGTCCTCCAGGGCCTTCAGGGCCGGGCGCAGCACGGCCCGGTCCAGGGCCAGCTTCTCCAGCCTCCGGCAGTGGTCCATCAACTCCCGTGCGGGCACGATGAGTTCGGGAGGCGCCAGGAGTTCCAGCGGCCCGATGGCCGACTCCACGGCGGTCCCGTGCTCGGCGAGCTGTGCGCCGCGCCGATCGTGGCCGATGCCCGGCAGCCGCTGGACCGTCGCCGCGAACGCGTCGGCCGCCCGGAGGAAGCCGACGGACGCCTCCTCCAGCGCCCGCCGCTGCCCGGACTCCTGTTCGCTCCGCGCCCGGAGGTCGGTCGCTGCGGTCGCGGCGGTGGCGGCGGCCGCCTGGCTGTGTGCCGCGCTCAGGGTCGCCTCCGCCGCCCGCTCCCCGGAGCGCCGCGTCCACCAGGCCGCGAGGAAGCCGATCGGTAGGGCGAGCACGGCCGGAACAAGGGCGCCTATCTCTGCCGCGGTCATAGGCCGATCCTGCCCGGGCCGCGGCGCCGCGCGGGCCGGATGGCCACTCATGGCGCAGATCGACCGGAGGTGATCAAGTCATGCCCGTTCGAGGTCCGGAGAAGCCGGAGAGGTCAGCCGGGCGCCCGGGCCGGGCGGCACGCGCCGACGGCCGGGCACACCCGCGCCCGGGGCGAGGGGTGCTCCGGCGGCGGGGTCGGCCCGGTGTCCTTCGGGCGGAGGAAGGCGTACTCGACGATCGTGAACTCCTTGCCGCCGCCGAAGTCCACGATCCACTGCGCCGACGCCGGGGCCGTCTCCGCGAAGCGCGCCTCCGGTTCCGCCGGAGCCGGCCGCACGACGACGGAGGGCGCGGGCGCCGCGCCGCCGTCACCGCCCTGCGCCGTGCAGGCCGCCGCCCCCAGCGCCAGCACCACCGCCGCCGCAAGCCCAGCCACCCGTGCCGTCCGCGTCCCCCGTGCCGTCCGCCCCATCACGCCTCCCCCCGAGCCGCCCCTCCCCTCGGTTCTTCCCGCCCCTGCCGCCCGGAAGCGTCCCCGAACGGCAACAGCCGTGCGCCGGAGGCCCATAGGCGCCCGCGACGGGGCGGGCGGCGAGTCGGTGCCCGTCCCGGCGGCAGAGGTGTGCCACCGACCGGTCCCCCCGTGCTGCCCGCCCCCGGGACCCCACCGTAGGCTGATCACCATGACCGGCGATCGAATGACTGTCCACACCGCCCTGGAGACCCTCCTGGCCGGCAACCGGCGTTTCACGGCGGGCGCCCCCGAGCACCCGAACCAGGACGCGGCCCGGCGGGCCGCCACCGCGCCGGCGCAGAGCCCGTTCGCGGTGCTGTTCGGCTGCTCCGACTCCCGCCTGGCCGCCGAGATCATCTTCGACCAGGGCCTGGGCGACCTGTTCGTGGTCCGCACCGCCGGGCACGTCGTGGGCTCGGAGGTGCTCGGCAGCATCGAGTACGGCATCAGCGTGCTCGGCAGCCCGCTGGTCGTCGTCCTCGGCCACGACTCCTGCGGCGCCGTCGCCGCCACCCGCGCCGCCGTCGAGGACGGCACCACGGCCACCGGCTACGTGCGCGACGTGATCGAGCGCGTGACCCCGAGCGTGCTGGCCGCCCGCGCGGCCGGCCACACGGACAACGCCGACTTCATCGACACCCACATCGAGCACACCGTCGACCTCCTCCTGGAGCGCTCGCGCGCCCTCGCGCAGGCCGTCGAAGCCGGGACCGCCGCGGTGATCGGGCTCTCCTACCGCCTGGCCGACGGCACCGCCCACGTGGTCACGGCGCACGGCCTGGAAGCACCCGCCGGCGCTGCCTCCTGACCGTCCCGGCTCAGCCGAGGACCAGCGGCCACGCCGGCCCGCGCGTTCCGAGCGCCTCCAGCCGCGAGCGCTCGGCGGGCGTCGCGGCGCGCCGCCCGGTGCCGACGAGCAGCGCGTCGGCGTCCGCGAACGAGGCGGGGAACGGGGCTCCGGCGACGCGCTCCAGCAGCAGCCGCGCCGCGCCGAGCGCCTCGGCGGGCGGCCCCGGCAGGTGCGGCAGGTGCGGCAGGTGGGCGACCAGGTCCAGGTGGTGCAGCGTCCACTCCAGGACGTAGGCGTCCAGATAGTCGCCCGCGGTCAGCACCTGCCCCTGGGTGGCCACCCGCAGCCGCGGGTCGGCGAGCTCCGCGGCGCGCCCCGCCGCGGAGCCGACGTCGTCCAGGTGGAAGCGCAGCAGCGCCGGGTCCCCGTACGCGGCGGCCAGCCGGACGGTCAGCGCGTCCAGCGGGTCCCGGCCGTCCGGCGGGCCGTCGGCCGCCCGCCAGTACGAGGCCGCGTCCCTGGTCGGCTCCGCCGGGGAGGGGGTCACCAGGGTGATCAGCACGTCCTGGGCGTCGATCACCAGGTGGCACACCAGGTCGCGGACCAGCCAGCCCGCGCACCCGGACGGCCGGGCGAAGTCCTCGGCCGCGAGCCCTTCCACCGCCGCTCGCAGCGCCGCCCACGACGGCCCGAAGAGTCCCATTGCGGCACGCTACCACCGCAGGGGGACGGGCCTCCGGGCGAAGACGCCGGGGATACCAAGGAGACCGGGGACGCCGACGCTCACCCCGCGATCGCGACGGCCTGCGGCCGGAACGGGAGGATCGCGTCACGCCCCTCCTGCACGACCGCGTAGCTGGACTCGGGAACGGGGTTCCAGGCCCCCGGCAGGTCGCCCAGCGGCTCGGAGACGATGATGCGGGTCTCCTCGGACGCCCGCTGAAGGACGGGGTTGTCCGGGTGCAGGGCGCGCAGCGCTTGGACGCTGGTGCTGAAGAACAGCGAGCGCGAGGCGCGCCCGCTCGAATACCGGAACGCCCACAGCCGCGTGCCCTCGGAGACGGCCACCGTCATCTGGAGCGGCTCGGCGACACCGTGCCGGGCCGCGGTCGCCTCGACGAACCCGGCCATCCGCTCGACGGCGCCCGGCACGTCGTCCCGCAGCCCGAAGGTGAGCGCCAGGTAGAACATCAGCTCCGAGTCGGTGGAGCCCTCGATGCTCGGGAAGAGCGAGGCGTCCACGGCGAGCATCAGGTCGCGCTTGAGCCGCGGGAACTCGTGGATCGCCCCGTTGTGCAGCCACAGCCACCGCTCGAACCGGAAGGGGTGGCAGTTGGTCTCCTGCACCGCCGTGCCGGTGGAGGCCCGGATGTGGGCGACGAACAGCGGTGAGCGCACACAGCGCGCCAGCTCCCGCAGGTTGCGGTCGCTCCAGGCGGGCCCGACCCCCCGGAAGACCGCAGGCTCCACGACCCGGTCGGGCTCACCGTGGTCGGCTGGGTACCAGCCGATGCCGAACCCGTCGCCGTTCGTCGTCTCCACGCCCATCCTGGCGTGGAGGCTCTGGTCGATCAGCGAGTGGACGGGCTTGTAGAGCAGTTCCTCCAGCATGATCGGGGAACCGGAATAGGCCAGCCAGCGGCACATGCGGCCCACCTCCCTCACGGCATCGCGGCGTCGCGGGGCGCGGCCGTTCGGCCGGCTCCCTCCACGGTAGGCCGGGGAGCCGAACCGGGCGCGGGGAGCGGGTCGGGGCTGTGCGGGAAGCGGTGCGGGGCGCTGCCGTCAGGCGGACTTGGCGGCCAGGATGAAGTCCTTGATCAGCGCCGGGTCCTTGACCCCGCGCCGGACCTCCACACCGCTGGAGACGTCCACGCCCCACGGCCGGGCGACCGCGATCGCCGCGCCGACGTTCGCCGGGCTCAGGCCGCCCGCGAGCACCCACTTGCCGGCCGGCGGCTTGCTGCCGAGCTCGGACCAGTCCCACGGCTTTCCGGCCCCCGCCACCGGCGCGTCGAGCAGCAGCAGGTCCTCGCCGAAATCCCCGCAGTCCGCACCGGCGGCGGCCGCCGCCGAGGTGGCCCTGATCAGCGGCACCCCGAGGTCGGACAGCTCGGCGAACGCGGGCGCCGGGTGGTTGCCGTGCAGCTGCACCGCCCGGATCCCGGTGGCGCGCACCGCCTCCCGCACGTACGCGGCCGGCTCCTCCCGGAACACGGCCACCGTCAGCACCTCCTCGGGCACCGCCGCCGCCAGCTCCCGCGCCAGGGCGGCCTCCACCCGGCGCGGGCTCTCGGTGAGCACGAACCCGATCGCATCGGCACCGGCTTCGACGGCGGCGGCGACATCCGCAGCGGTACTGAGACCACAGATCTTCACGAACACGTTCCCGGACGCTCCCCTCTGGACGGCGGCTGCCAGGGTACAGCCGCGAGCCCTGATCAGCCGGGTTCGCGGCGCGTCCTGATCAGCGCCGCCGGGGCCCGCCCCTGGTGAACTGCGACCGCAGCCGGCGAAGCGCCGACCGTCGCGACCCTCCCGAGGGGTAGAGGCAGTAGCTCCCTTCCTCGGGGATCCGGACGATCCCCGACCGCCCGTCGCACACCCAGTGGAGCTCGAGGAACCAGCGGACCTCGTCCCGGGTGGAGAGCCACCGGATGGCGAACTGCTCCGGGTCGTCGCGGGACACCTTGAAGGGGAAGTCCACGCCGTGCGGCCTCAGTTTGGGGACCTTGGCATCGAGATCGACGTCGAAAGGACGCAGCGGGACGGCGCTCATGACGGCCAGCCCGTAGCGCAGCGGTCGTGGTGGACGGCGTGAGAGGACGACGGGCCGCAACTCCTTGAGTACCGCCGCGTGTGCGCTGCGCCCCTCGACGAGGACCTCCAGGATCGGCGCACCGCCGATCAGCCACTCCTCCTCACGGCCTTCCCCCACCTCGACCGAGTAGTTCGAATGCCAGGTCAACGTGACCACGACCGGCACCTCGGGAATCCGCTCCGGCTGGGTCAGGTGAACATTGACCTGCCCGATCTGGTTCAAGTCGCCGCCCACCTCGACGTCGGACGCGTGGTTCCGGATCGTCTCCGCGGCGTCCTCAGGACGCTTGTCCGCCATGGTGACCCATCGTAGAAACGGATCCGCCGCGGAGGAAGACACCTGGGAGCATGGGACCATGACATCGTCTTCCGCCGCTCGTGACTCGCTGGAGGGCCTGGCCCTCGGGGACGGATTCGGGGAGCGCTGGTTCCCGCCGTTCCGGACGCCCCAGGAGGCGTTCAACCAGATCAGGGGCCGCCGGATCCCGGAGGAGCAGCCCTGGCACTGGACCGACGACACCGCGATGGCGCTGTCGGTGTACGGGGTGCTGACCGCCTTCGACGCGGTGCACCAGGAGAAGCTGGCGCTCGCCTTCGGGGCGACCTACCTGGCCGATCCGGGCCGCGGCTACGGCCGCGGCATGCACGGGCTGCTGCCCGGGCTCGCGGAGGAGCCGGGGAGCTGGCGGACCGGGGCGCGGGAGCTGTTCGGCGGGCAGGGAAGTTTCGGCAACGGCGCGGCGATGCGGGTGGCGCCGCTCGGGGCGTGGTTCCACGCGGATCTGGAGGAGGCGGCCGAGCAGGCGGCGCTGTCGGCCGAGGTGACGCATGCTCACCCGGAGGGTGTGGCCGGGGCGGTGGCGGTCGCCGTGGCGGCCGGGTTCGCCGCGCGCGGCCGGGCCGACCGGGACGTGCCGGAGGGCTCGGAACTGCTGGCCGAGGTCGCCGACCGCACACCGGAGGGGGCCGTGCGCGAGGGCCTGTGCCGCGCCGCCGGCCTGGACGCCGGGACGGAGCCGTGGCGGGCCGCCGATGTCCTGGGCAGCGGGCAGCGCGTCCAGGCGCGCGACACCGTCCCGTTCGCGCTGTGGTCCGCCGCCCATCACCTGGGCAGCCTGACCGACGCCCTGTGGACGACGGCCGAGGGCCTCGGGGACGTCGACACCACCTGCGCCATCACGGCCGGCGTGGTCGCCGCCCGTACCGGCCTGGCCGGGGTGCCCGAGGCGTGGCTGACGCGCCGTGAGCCGCTGCCCGACTGGGTCGCCGAGGCCGAGGCCGCGAACCCGGCATGACGAGACCCCGGTCCCCCGCCGAGTTGCGGGGGACCGGGGCCGCGGGGCTCAGCGCCCGGGTCGGCAGCCCTTCGCGAAGAGGCTCTTCTGGTCCGCGCTGGTCTCGACGCCGTCGCACAGGAAGGTCACCTCGCCGCGGTCGGAGAGCAGGGTCACCTCGGTCGCCGAGTCGTTGGTGTCCCCCCGGTCCAGGGTGCAGGTGCTTCCGGTGATGCGGAGTTCGCCCTCCGCCCCCAGCTCCACGAAGAGGCTGCGGCAGGAATAGCTGTAGTAGGAGGCGTGCGCGGCGGGCGCACTGAGGGCGAGGACGGCCACCGCGGCGGTGGCGCAGATGGCGAGGGCGGTCGCGGGGCGGGGGACCGCTCGGTTCTTCACGTGCTTCTCCATCTGTCGCGGGGGTGACGCTCTGGGCAGCGGGCGGCTGACACCCTTGCGTCTATCCGTCCACGAACGACAATCACGCGATCCCGCCGGTTCTCACCCCTTCGGACGGGTGCCCCCGCAACCCGGCTCCGGCCCCTCGGCGGCCTCGCCCTCCAGCGGGGCTCCACCCTCGTCGACCGGCTCCCCCTCCCCGAGCGTCACATGGGCGAGGCCCGGACACCCCCGCCCGCCGGTCACGTGCGCCGGGACGCGCGCGGGGCCACCGCGTGCCCAGATCATCGCGCCACCGCCCCACCCGTGCGCCGGTACCGCAGCCGAGCCGCCGGCGGCCGCCTCCGGGCGGACCCCTTCTGCTGATCGTTCGTCATGTGGCCGATCCTGCCCGGTTCGCAGGCCGTTCGCATGAGTACCGGTACTCAACTCGGCCCCGGGGGCCGGACTCCCCACCGGACCGGCCGGGACGACGACACGGGCCCGCCTCAGGAGATCCTGAGGCGGGCCCGGGCCGCTCCGCCCTACGGCGCGAGGAGGCGGGTGGCCAGGGCGGTCGGGGCGGTCAGGGCGGTCAGCACCAGCCGAGGTCGGCGAAGGCCTTCCAGGCGGCCTTGGTCTTCGGTCCGGCGACGCCGTCGATGCCGCCGGTGTCGTAGCCGATGTCGTTGAGGAAGCGCTGGAGGCCGCGGATGGTGTTGGGGCCGACCGCGCCGTCGACGGTGCCGGCGTTGTAGCCCTGGTCGTTGAGGAAGCTCTGCCAGGCCTTCCAGCTGTCGGTGCCGAGCTGACCGTCGACGGTGCCCGGGTCGTAGCCGGCGTCGCGGACGTAGCACTGGACGCTCTTGGCCTCGGTGGTGTTGAGGCCGAGGTTGTTGACGGCCCGGATGCCGACGGCGCGGGCGGGGGCCTGCGGGGCGGTGGCCCCCGGGGCGGGCGCGGCGGTGGCCGCGGTGGCGCCGGCGAGGGTGCCGAGGCCGAGGGTCGCTGCCGTGAGAATTCCCACCAGCGCTTTCGTGAGCGCGTTCGATGCCATGGGTTCTGCTCCCTCGTACGGGAATCGGGGCGAGGGCGAAGCTAGCACCGATCGCATGCGAATAACCATGGAGATTTCGAATTACCCATGGGCTCCACATCATGATCCAATGACCCTGGAAACGACCGATGATTCCGATATCACAGCAGTTCAGAGGAGGTGCCGCGCGAAGGCCAGCGCCTATCCGTACACGGAGCGAGGATTCACGGTCACGCTCCCGGTAATCCACCGTCCGGCCGAGCGCGCGAGACGGCGAATGCGCGCCGGTTGTCCGCCGGCCTGGTGGGCGCCTACGCTGCTGCCGTGTCCTCGTCAGCGCGGGGTGCCGCGACCACGACCTATGTGCACGGGAAACTGCCCGGGGCGGTCCCGCTGCTCGGCCATCTGCCCGCACTGGCCCGGAACCCGGCGCGGTTCCTGGGACGGCTGCACGCCTACGGCGACCTGGTGGAGATCCGGCTGGGAACGTACCGGCTGGTGGTGCCCAGCCACCCGGAGCTGCTGCGGCAGGTGTACGCCGACGACCGCACCTTCGACAAGGGCGGACCGATCTACGGGCGGTTCCGGGAGATCCTCGGCAACGGTCTCGCGACCTGCGCCCACGCCGACCACCGGCGCCAACGCCGGATGCTGCAACCGGAGTTCCGGCCCGAGCGGCTGGCCGCCTACGCCACCGTGATGAGCCGGGAGGCGGCGGTGCTGGCCGACTCCTGGCGGCACGGCGAGGTGGTGGACGTCTTCCCCGCCTGTTACCGCTTCACCCTGCGGGTGGTCACGCGCACACTGCTCGGCACCGAGGTGCCGGACGCCCTGGCCGAGCGGCTGCAGCACGCCTTCGAGACCGCGTTCGCCGGCGCGCTGCGGCGGCTCTGGATGCTGCCGCCCGGCCCCGGCTACCGGCGGGCCGTCCGCACCCTGCGGCAGACCGTCGCCGAGCTGGTGCGCGACCACCGGGCCCACGGCCCGGGCCGCGCCGACCTGCTGGCCGGGCTCGTCGCCGCCCGCGACGAGGACGGTTCGACGCTCTCCGACGCCGAACTGCACGACCAGGTCGTGGCGATGCTGCTGGCCGGCACCGAGACCACCGCCTCCCAGCTGTCCTGGACGCTGCGGCTGCTGACCGCCCACCCCGAGGCGCTGGCCGCCGTGCAGGCGGAGGTCGACACGGTGCTGCCGGACGGCCGGCCCGCCGGGTGGGACGACCTGCCGCGGCTGGACCGCACCGCCCGGGTGCTGACCGAGGCGCTGCGGCTCCACCCGCCCGGCTGGGTGCTGCTGCGCACCTGCTCGCGCGCGACCGAGCTCGGCGGGCGCCCGCTGCCGCGCGGCAGCCAGGTGCTGCTCAGCCCGTACGTCGCCCACCACAATCCGCGGATCTTCGCCGACCCGGCCCGTTTCGACCCCGACCGCTGGCTGCCCGAGCGGGCCGCCGCCCTGCCCCGCTGGGGATTCGCCGGGTTCGCCAACGGCCCCCGGCAGTGCCTCGGCGCCGACTACGCCCGCGCCGAGGCGGTCATCGCGCTGGCCACCCTCCTCGCCCGCTGGCAGCCCACCCCGGTGCCGGGCAGCCGGCCGGACGACCGCCCCGTCCGGCTGACCACGGTGCTGCGCCCGCAGCGCCTGCGGCTGCGGATGCTCGACCGGAAGCGGTCCCCCGTGACGCCGGCCGACAGCTGACGCGGCGCCGAACGCCGCCCTCGGGCCGGGGCCGTCGACGGTCAGTACGTGATGGTCACACAGCCGTTGCGGCCCGCCGCTCCGTCGGCACCCGCGGCACATCGTGGTGGTGGCGGCACGGGCCGGGCCCGCGCCGACCAGTCGGCCCGCCAGGGCCCCGCGGCACAGCGAGACCGCGACCGGCCAGACGCACCGGCCCCGAGGCCGCCGCCCGTCCGCCGCCGCGCTTCCCGGCCGCCCGTGCCTCCGCGTTCGAGGTGGTCCGCATACCGGCTTCCCCTTCCGGCCGAAGGCCCGCGCATCCGCCCGGGCACCGGCCCGACGACGGCCGGATCCGGCGGTTTCGCGTCCCTCGCCCTTTCGGACGGCACAGGACCGGACCTGACGCGGCGTCGGTCCGTTGTCGGAGGTCTCCCCTAGCGTCCTGGGCATGACTCCTGTGAGCGCAACACCACCGGTCACCACCACCGTGCTCGCCCACCGCGACGGCAGCGGGCACCCCGCTCTCGGCGGAGCGCCCGTCGCCCGTCTCACCTGCACGCTGCGCGAGGCGCTGCTCGCGCTGGCGGCCCGTCTCGATCCGGCGGGCACCGCGGCCGAACCCGACTGGGCCGTGTGCCTGGCGCTGCGGCTGGTGGTGGCCGGGGCCTACGACACCGCCGAGCCGGGCGAGGAGCCGGGGCTGCTGTACGTCACCCCGCCGGTCGCCGAGCTGGGCAGCCGGCCGGTGTGGCTGGAGCGGACGCGGCCCGCCGGGCCGGTCACCGCCCGGTTCCCGGCCGACCGCTGCTGACCGGCCGCGGCCGACCGGCCGCGGCGAGTGGGCTCAGGCCTTCTTCACCACGCTGGACTTGAGCTGCATGGCACCGAAGCCCTCGATGCGGCAGTCGATGTCGTGGCCGTCGACACCGTCGACCAGGCGGATGTTGCGGACCTTGGTGCCGGCCTTGATGCCGGAGACGCTGCCCTTGACCTTGAGCGCCTTGACGACGGTCACGGTGTCGCCGTCGGCCAGCACGTTGCCCACCGAGTCCTTGATCACCCGCTCGCCGGACGCGGCCTGGCCGTCGCCCGCGGCGGGGTCCCACTCGTGGGCGCACTCCGGGCAGACCATCAGGGCGTCCATCTCGTAGGTGTACTCGCCGGAGCACTGCGGGCAGGCGGGGAGGTTGTCGCTCATGTGATTCAGACTGTCCAGTCGTTCGAGTGATGGTTACCGAGGTGGCGGAAGGCGGGCGGGGAGGGCCGGGGCCGACGGCCCGGTGACGGCGCCGCGCGCCCGCAGATGGGTGCGGGCGTAGGCGATCGCCTCGGGGGTGGTCGCGAAGACGTGGCCGTCCGCGCGCAGCTCGTCGAGGATACCCAGGGCGTCGAGGGGCCGGTGGTGCTCGTCCCGGACGCCGGAGACCAGGACGAGCGTGCCGCGCCGCCGCAGCCGGCCGATCGCGTCGCCGAGGACGGTGGCGCCGCTGGCGTCGACCGCGCTGACCCGGGACATCCGCAGGACGACGACGTCGACCTCGGCGGACTCGGTGAGCTCCAGCAGGAAGCGGTGCGCGGCCGCGAACAGCAGCGGACCGTCGATCCGATAGGCGACGATGTGGTCGGCGAGCAGCGCCTGTTCCTCGTCGTGGTGGTCGGCCGGCGGCAGGTCGGCGTGCAGCGGGACCTGCTCCACCCTGGCCGCCCGCGCGACCGCGGCCAGGGCGAGCACCCCGGAGACCAGCAGGCCGACCACGACTGCGGTGACCAGGTCGAAGGCCAGGGTGGCGGCGGCGGTGAGCAGCAGGACGGCGGCCTCGCCGCGCCCGGTGCGGGCGATCGCGCGCAGCGAGCCGACCTCGACCATCCGCACGGCGGTGGCCAGCAGCACCCCGGCCAGTGCCGCGAGCGGGATCCCGGCGACCAGCGGGGCCGCGGCGAAGACGATCACCGCCAGGACGGCGGCGTGGACGAGGGCGGCCAGGCGCGACGCGGCGCCGGAGCGGACGTTCACGGCGGTGCGGGCGATCGCGCCGGTGGCGGCGACGCCGCCGAACAGCGGGGCGGCCAGGTTGGCCAGGCCCTGACCGAAGAGTTCACGGTCGCTGTCGTGCCGCTCCGAGACGCTCATGGCGTCCGCGGCGGTCGCGGACATCAGGGACTCCAGCGCGGCGAGCGCGGCGACGGCGAGCGCCGAGGTCAGCAGGGCGGGGACGGCCGCCAGGTCGAGGAAGCCGAGCGAGGGCGCCGGGAGGCCGGCGGGCAGGTGGCCGATGGTGGCGACCGGCAGATCGGCGATCGCGGCGGTGACGGTCGCTCCGGCGACGGCGACCAGGGAGAACGGCACCGAGGGCCGCAGCCGTACGCCGATCAGCATCACCGCCGCCACCGCGAGGGTCACGCCGAGCGCCGCCCAGTGCGGTGAGCCGGCGAAGGCGCGCACCGCCTCGGCCGCGACGAGCGCGGGGTTGTCGCCGTCCGGTTTGCCCACCCCGAGCGCCCCGGGCACCTGCTGGAGGGCGATGACGCCGGCAATCCCGAGGGTGAAGCCCTCCACCACCGGCACCGGGACGTACGCCATCCACCGGCCGGCCCGGACCAGCGCGAGCAGGACGAGGATCACACCGGCGAGCAGCCCGACGGTCAGCACGCCGTCGGTCCCGTAGCGGGCGACGATCGGGACGAGGACGACGGTCATCGCCCCGGTCGGGCCGGAGACCTGGACGTTGGATCCGCCGAAGACGGCGGCGAGCGCCCCCGCGACGACGGCGGTGGCCAGGCCCGCTTCGGCGCCGGCGCCGGAGGAGATGCCGAACCCGAGCGCGAGGGGCAGGGCGACGATCGCGACCGTGAGCCCGGCGAGCAGGTCCTTGCGGGGCGAGCGCCCCATGGTGGCGAGGGTCTCCCGGGTGGGCAGCACGGCGCGCAGCCGGCCGAGAGCGGAAGCGGCGATGGTCACCCTGCCTCCTTCTTCCTGTTCCTCACCGGTGCGCGGCGGATCGAGCCGGTCCGACGGCACGCCAGCATGTATGAACATGAAGAATTTTTCAAGTCGCTGATCGGACACCCGCCGGATCCGGACAGTAGCGGCCGGCGCGCGGGTCGGATGCCGGGCCGCGGGTCGGACGTTGCCGGTCCGCGGGTTCGACGGGCCGGTCCGGGCGCCGCACTCAGCGGCGGTGGCGGCCCCGGGGGCGCACGGTCGGGGCGGGGGCCGGCGCCGGCGCCGGGAGGAAGAGGCGGGCGGCCTCGCGGCCGAGGTTGACGCCGATGGCGAGCGCCATGGCCATCGCGCAGGCGTGGGCCACGCCGCGCAGGCCGGCCTCGTCGTCGCCGCGGACGAAGGCGAGCAGCGCGAAGTAGAGCACCGAGCCGGGCAGCAGCGGCCCGAGGGAGGCCGTGACGTGCGGCAGCGCGGGGCTGCCGCGGTGGCGGGCCATCACCTGGCCGGCCAGGCCGACCAGCCCGGCGGCCAGCGCCGCGGCCGCGACCGGCTGCTGGCCCGCGCCGACCATCAGGCCGTACGTCGTCCAGCCGGCCGTGCTGTTCAGCACGACCGCGGGCAGCGCGCCCGGCTCGGTGTTCAGCATCACCGCGAAGGCCAGCGCGACCACGACGGCCGCGATGAGCTGGAGCGGCGGGTTGGAGGCCCCGACCGGGAGGTCCCGGGCCGCCAGGTCGGCGCCGCGGTTGACGCCGACGTAGAGCACGGCCGTCACCCCGATCACCACGCCGGCCATCAGGTACAGCGCCTCGACCATGCGGGCGGCGGCCGTGAGGTAGCAGCCCGCGAGGCCCTCCTGCGCTGCGGCGACCAGGCGCCACCCCGGCAGGAGCGCGTACAGGCCGCCGGTGATCACCGCCGAGCCGCGCAGGTGGAGGCCGTTGAAGGAGAGCAGGATGCCGATCAGCGCGGCCGGCGTCGCGGCCAGCACGAACTGGTAGAACTCCGGGAGGTCGTGGCGCGCCACCAGCACGGCCAGCCGGTCGCCGACCGCGGCCGCGACGAAGGCGCTGGCGAACACCAGTCCGGCGCGGGCGTCGGTGCGGCCGCCGACCAGCACCGTCGCGGCCCCGGCGAGCAGCCCGCAGGCCAGCGCGACGAGCCACCCCGGGTAGCGGTGGCCGCCGCGCAGCCCGGCCGCCAGCCGGCGGTGGGCCTCGTCGACGTCGATCCCGCCCGCCGAGATCATCGTGACCAGCCGGAAGAGCGTCGCCAGCCTGGCGTAGTCGCCGGACGGGCGGCGCACGGACCGCTCGGCCGTCAGCGGCGGCTCGGCCGGGCGGGGCCGGTAGGAGATCGCGACCCGGGTGAAGGTGACCTGCGGGTCGCACGGGTGGACGCCGTAGGCGCGCGCCACGGCGAGCATCGCCGCCTCGACGTCCTCCGCCGCCTCGCCGCTGGCCAGCAGCAGCTCCCCCACCAGGAGGGCGAGGTCCAGCACGGCCGCCACCTCGGCCGGACTCGGCCGGTCCGGGCCGGGGGGCTCGTGGAGCAGCGGGCGGGAGCCGGTGGGCGTGCGGAGCAGCGGCAGCATGCGGTCGGGCCAGGAGGTCGCCCCCGCGCCGGTGACGACCGGGCCGCCCAGGGGCGTGCGGGCCTGGAACGGCACCTTCTCCGGCCGCGCCGAGGACCTGCCGAGTCGGCCGGTCCGGCCGGTCCTGCCCGGTTCCGTGACCTCGGGGGCGTCGGCCGGTCCGGTGGCTCCGGCCGATCCGGTGGCTCCGGTGGCCGGGGCCGGGCCGGCGGGTCGGGGAGGCCGGGGCAGTCGGGAGGATCGCAGAGGCCGGGAAGGTCCAACAGATCCGCCGGGCTCGGCACGTGGGCCCAGCTGTTCGTGTTCCGGCATCGCCGCTCCCTGGCCAGCACCCCCCTTTCGGGTCGCCCAGTGTATGCGAACGACTACCCGCTGCGACCGCCCGGTGAACGCGCCACGCGCACGCAGGCGCGCCGGGGTGGAGTGAGGGCGGACCGTTCGCGCCGGTCCCGTCCGGACGCGCCGCGACCGCCGCCCTCACCCCCGCCGGGGGCGACGGACCGTCAGCCGAGGTGGCGGCCGTCCCGGGCGACCACGCGGCCGCCCTTGACCACCAGGTCGCGCGCCGGGAGGTCGACGACGACCTGCGGGAGGCACTCGCCCGCCAGCAGCATGAAGTCGGCCGGGGAGCCGGGCCGCAGGGTGGCGCGCGGCAGGTCGAGCAGGTCGGCGCCGCCGTCGGCGGCGAGCGCGAAGCAGTCGGTCAGCTCCTGGTCGGTGCGGGCGTCGGTGGTCCAGCCGAGCAGGTGGGCGCGGTGCAGCATGTCGGCGTTGCCGAAGGGGCTCCAGGAGTCGCGCACGCCGTCCGAGCCGAGCCCGACGCGCACGCCGCGCGCGTGCAGCTCGCGGAACGGCAGCACCTGGTGGGCCGAGGGGGCGACGGTGGTGAGGCCGATGCCGGCCTCGGCCAGCCGGTCGGCGAGTTCGGCGAGCCGGTCGCCGGCCAGCTCGGGGACGCAGAAGGCGTGGCTGACCACGACCCGGCCGGCCAGGCCCGCGGCCTTGGTCCGGGCGATGATGTCGCGCAGCGGGTCGAGGCCGCGCTCGCCCCGGTCGTGCAGGTGGACGTCCAGCCGCAGGCCGTGGCGTTCGGCCAGGTCGAAGACGAGGTCCAGCTGGGCGGGGCCCTCGCCGTCGGGGCCGCCGTCGAAGCCGGCCGGGTCGATGCCGCCGACCGCGTCGATCAGCCCGCCGGCGGCCGCCTCGGCCATCAGCTCCCCCGCGCCGGCGGTGCGGCGGACCCCGTGCTGGGGGAAGGCGACCAGTTGGACGTCCAGCGCCCCGGCCAGTCGCTCGCGCGCCTCGGCCAGCCCGGCCACCCCCGCCAGTCCGTAGGCGGGGGCGACGTCGACGTGCGCCCGCACGGCGCGGGTGCCGGACGCGACGGCGTGCGCCAGCAGCCGGTGGGCGCGCTCGGCGAGCGGGGTGCGCTGGTGCCGGTAGAGGTCGACGTCGCCCTGGACGTACTCGGGCAGCGAGCCGGCCGGGCGGCGGCTGTACCAGGGCTCGCCCCAGGCGGTCTTGTCCGGGTGGATGTGCGCGTCCACCAGGGTGGGCAGCGCGATCCGGCCCCCACCCTCCACGACGACCGGTTCGACGCCCTCCGGCAGCCTCTCGACCAGGACGCCGTCGACGGCGATCAGGTCGGCGGGGTGCTCGGCGCCGTACGGGCGGACGTTGCGGAAGACGGTGGCGGGGGTTCCGGCCATGGGGAGTCAACCCTCTCTGCGGGCATGGTCGCTGGGGTGGTGCGGTCGCCGACGGGCGAGGCGGTCCGTCCACGGAGTGTCCGACGACCGTCCAACTGGCGAAACATCCCACCATTTCTTGCAACAGTCTGTTTATCATCTCTGGGTCCCCCGTAGCCCACCCGGAGCCGCTCTCGTATGACCACGCCGCCCACCGCCAAGGCCCCCCGGCCCCATCCGCTGCACGCCCTGCGGGCGTCCGCCTTCGCCATCGGGGCGCTGCTCCTGCTGGCCGCCATCGGCGTGGTGGTCCACCAACCGCTGCTGATACCGCCGATCGCCGCCAGCGCGGCACTGGTGCACGGCGCGCCCGGGCTGCCGATCTCCCAGCCGCGCAACGTGATCGGCGGCCATCTGCTCTCCGCCGCGATCGGCTTCGGCACCCTCGCGGTCACCGGCAGCACCGCCTGGGCCGCGGCGATCGCGGCCGGGCTCGCGCTGGGCGCGATGATGCTCTGCCACCTGTCGCACTCCCCGGCCGTGGCCAGCACCGTGGTCGTGGTCCTGCAGGCCCCGGACCCCTGGCCGTTCCTGCCGCTGCTCGCGCTCTCCACCGTCCTGCTGGTGGCGATCGGCCTGCTGCCGGGCCGGATCGGCGGGCATCCCGTGCGCTACCCGCTGTCCTGGTGACCAGGGGCCGCGACGACGGGCTGCGGGATCATCCGATCGGATGACCCAGGCGTCCACCGAGCGGCTCCGGCAGACGGGCCGAGCCACCGATTCCGCGGCGCGGCCCCGTGGCGCAGGCTGGGAGCCGGCCGCGGCACGCCCGCCCCGGCCCGCCGCCCCCACCCGTGGAGGAGCCCCCTGATGACCGACCGCGCCCTGTCACCGGCCGACCGGGCCCTGCTGGCCGCCGCCCGCGCCGGCGACCTCGACGCCGCCCGCGCCGCACTGGCGGCGGGCGGCGACGTGGCGGCGCGCGACGCCGACGGCCGCACCGCGCTGCTGCACGCCGCCCTCGCCGACGAGGTGCCCGTCGCCCGGCTGCTGCTCGCGGCCGGCGCGGACGTCAACGCGCAGGACGCCCGGCTGGACAGCCCGTGGCTGGTCACCGGGGTCACCGGCAGCGTGGCGATGATGCGGGCCCTGCTGCCCGGCGGCCCCGACCTCGCCCGCCGCAACCGCTACGGCGGGGTGTCGCTCATCCCGGCCGCCGAGCGCGGCCACGCCGGGTACGTCCGGGCCGTACTCACCGAGACGGCCATCGACGTCGACCACGTCAACGACCTCGGCTGGACGGCCCTGCTGGAGGCGGTCATCCTCGGCGACGGCGGCACCGTCCACCAGGAGGTGGTGGACGTCCTGCTCGCCCACGGTGCCGACCCGCTGCTGCCGGACGGCGACGGCGTCACCGCCCGCGCCCACGCCGAACGCCGGGGCTTCCACGGGCTCGCCGCCACCCTGCTCGCGGCGGAGCGGCTGACCGGGGCCACCGCGACCGCCCGGGCCGCCGGCTCCCTCCGGGGGCGGCGATGAGCGCCCGGACCGCCCTCGGGCGCGCCGCCGCCGGCGCCGCGACGGCCCTGGTGCTGCTGGCCGCCTGCGGGGAGACCTCGCCGACGCCTCCGGCCGCCACCGGGCCCGCGACCAGCGCGGCGGCCGGCCCCGGAACGGCCGCGCCCGCCACGCCCGAGCCCACCGCGCCCGCCACCTCGGCCACTCCCGGGACGCCCTCCCCCACCCTCCTCGTCACCGACTTCGGCGCGGACACCGTCACCTTCGTCGACCCCGCCGCCACCGGCCGCGCCGCCGACCTCGGCTCGGTCCGCGTCGGCACCGCCCCGTACGGACTCGCCGTCGGCCCCGACGGCACCGCCTGGGTGGCCACCGCCGAGGGCGTCGCCGTCGTCGACACCGCCACCCGCACCCGCACCGCCCTGATCCCGTACCGGACCCGCACCGGCCCGGCGGCCACGGGCGAGTACCGGGGCGGCGGCATGGGCCTGGCCCTCTCCCCCGACGGCAGCCGGGTCTACGTCGGCGTCAACGTGCCGGAGGGCAACGGCACCCTGGAGGTCGTCGACACCGCCACCCGCGCGGTCACCCAGGTCGTCCCGGTCGGGCGCCGCCCCTTCGACGTGGACGTCTCCGCCGACGGCGGCTCGGTCTACGTCACCGACCACGACTCCTTCGACGTCACCGTGGTCTCCACGGCCACCTGGGAGCCCCGCCGCATCGAGGTCGCCCCGTACGGCACCAAGGGCGGGCTCGGCTCCTGGCTCAAGCCCCACTACACCGCCGTCCGACCCTCCGACGGCGCGCTGCTGGTGCCCTTCGAGGGGGAGCGCCTGGCCGTCGTCGACCCGGCCACCGGCCGGGTCACCGTCGAGCCGATGACCGCCAACACCCACCAGCACGGCGTCGCGGTCGCCCCCGACGGCACCCTCTACGTGGTCGGCACCGGTCCGATCGACCCCGCCGTCGACGCCGGCCCGTCCCTCACCATCCGCCGCCCCGACGGCAGCGAGCGCGTCGTCCCGCTCGACGGCCCGCACGAGACCGTCACCCTCTCCCCCGACGGCCGCACCGCCTACGTCTCCGGCGGCTACACCCGCGAGGGCGGCTGGAACGGCCTCACCCTCGTCGACACCGCCACCGGCGGCACCACCCGCCTGCCCGTCGGCCGCCTCCCGCTGGCCGTCGCCGTCCTCCCGGCCCCGCCCGGCCGCTGAGGAGAGCCGCCGGATCCTCCGGGTCCCGAACGCCGCACCCGCGTGCGGGCCGGGCCCGTCGCCCCCGCCCCCCACGCGGGGCCGGTCAGGGTAGCCCTGGGCACTGTGCGCGCCACCGGCCGGACAGACACCGTCCGTCGGGTAACCCCAGAAGTACATCGAGAAGCACTTCTGACAGAACCGCCAATTGCGCTGCTGGGTCGGGGTCTCCGGGACGTCGTGCGGGAGGGTGAAGTTGTAGCCCTGGGCACTGTGCGCACCGCCCGCCGGACAGACACCGTCCGTCGGGTAACCCCAGAAGTACATCGAGAAGCACTTCTGACAGAACCGCCAATTGCGCTGCGCGGTGGGGGTTTCCGGGAGGTCGTAGGGCAGGATGAAGTTGTAGCCCTGGGCACTGTGCGCACCACCGGCCGGACAGACACCGTCCGTCGGATAGCCCCAGAAGTACATCACGAAGCACTTCTGACAGAACCGCCAGTTGTTCTGCGTGGCGGCCAGCCTCGCCTGGCCGGGCGCCGGAGCGGCCTCGGCCCGGGCGAGGCCGGCGATCCCCGCCAGGCCGAGCGCGGTGGCGCCGACGGCGCCGCGCAGGAAGCTCCGCCGACCGGATCCGGCGGTCGAGCGCGCTGCGGACGTACCCGACTGATCCATTGTTCGTCCTCCGTTGAGCGTGCCGTGGGAAGTGCACCGCGCATCGGGCGCGGCCCGGGAAATGGTCCCGTCGGGGGTCGGGGGCGTCAACGATGATTTCCACGGGTTTACGGCAGCGGGAATTCCCCTGCGCCGCCGGACGATTGGCCGCCGCAACGCCAGTGGCGGGTGGGGGAAGTGATTCCACTGAGCCGCGTGCAGCCGCGTCGTCCACGCCCCTTCCCGCCTTCTCGCGCGGGCGCCAACCCCCCTCCCGGCGCGCACGGCGGGCATGTGCCACCGAAGCGCCGCCGCCGGTCCCCGCCGCCTCCCGGCGCATCCGATCGGAGGGGTCCACTCCGGTTCCATTGACGTTAATAATGCCCAGTATTAACCTTGGCCGCATGGCAAGGACGTCGGCGGGCCACGAGACCCGCGAGAGGCTGCTGCGGGCGGCGGAGGAACTCTTCGCGACCCGGGGCGTGGAGGCCTCGCTGACCAAGGACATCGTCCGGCTGGCCGGACAGGGCAACCCGTCCGCCGTGCAGTACCACTTCGGCTCCCGCGAGGGCCTGCTCGACGCGATCATGGCCGCCCGCCAGGAACGCACCGAGCTGGCCCTCGCACCGCGCCTGGCGTCGCTCGCGGACGCGGACCTGCCCGCGCTGCTGGACGCACTGGTCGCCGCCGAGGCCACCGAGCTGCACACCGACCAGGGCCGGCGCTGCCTGCGGATCTCCGCTCAGATCAGCCACAACAGCGGTGTCCGCACCCGGACCCCCCACCCCACCCTGGCGGGCGGCGGCTACTGGCGGCTGATCGAGCTGGCCGAGGCGCGGATCTCCGCGCTGCCGGAGCCGATCCGGCTGGAGCGGCTCGACCTGGTCCTCACCCTGATCGGCGCGGCGCTCGCCGACCGCGCGCAGCAGTACCTCACCGGGGCCGAACCGCTGACCGACGAGGAGACCTTCCTCGCCGACCTGGTGGCGGTGTCCGCCGCCATGCTCTCGGCCCCCGCCCCCACCCCCCGAAGGAAGACGTCATGAACGACCTGACCGGCAAGACCGTCATCATCACCGGAGGCGCCCGCGGCCTGGGCGCCGAGGCCGCCCGCCTGGCCGTCGCGGCCGGCGGCAACGTGGTGATCACCGACGTGCTGGAGGAGGACGGCAAGGCCACCGCCGCCGAACTCGGCGAGCGGGCCCGGTTCGTCCGGCACGACGTGACCTCCGTGGAGGACTGGCAGCGCGTGGTGGACTTCGCCGTGGCGGAGTTCGGCGCGGTGCACGGCCTGGTCAACAACGCGGGCATCTCCACCGGCACCCCGCTGGTGGAGGAGAGCGTCGAGCACTTCCGCAGGGTCCTGGACGTCAACCTGACCGGGGTGTTCATCGGCATCAAGACCGTCGTCCCGGCGCTGCGCGCGGCCGGCGGCGGCTCGATCGTCAACATCTCCTCAGCGGCCGGCCTGATGGGCCTGGCGCTGACGGCCGGCTACGGCGCCTCCAAGTGGGGCGTGCGCGGCCTCAGCAAGATCGGCGCCGTCGAGCTGGGCGCCGAGCGGATCCGTGTCAACTCGGTGCACCCGGGCATGACGTACACGCCGATGACCGCCTCGGTCGGCATCCAGCGCGGGGAGGGCAACTACCCCAACACCCCGATGGCCCGCGTCGGCGAGGCCCCCGAGATCGCCACCGCCGTGGTGTTCCTGCTCTCCGACGACGCCTCCTACGTCACCGGCGCCGAACTGGCCGTGGACGGCGGCTGGACCACCGGCCCGACCGTCAAGTACGTCATGGGCCAGTAGGCGTCATGGGCCGGTAGGCGTCACGCGCCCTCCGCGGGTCCGACCGGTCCGGTCGGGCCCGCGGGGGGCGTCGGTGCGCCCGTCGGGGGTCAGCTCCGGGGCGCCGCCCTGACCAGTTCGGCGAGGTGGACGGCGGCGGCGGAGGTGGTGCAGCAGTTCGGCGAGGAGGTGCTCCCGCACTTCCCCGCCCTGGCGTCCGCGGCGCCCGCGCAGGCCGCCTGGTGACGACGCCCGGCCCCCTCCCCCCGTCCCGCAGGACGAGCGGCGGCCTCTTCGGCAGGACGGGCCTCAGCCGGCGCCGTGCAGCAGCACCGGGAGGGTGCGGTGGCCGTTGGAGATCAGCGACTCGACGGGCCGCAGGTCTGCGTCCGGGGCGAGGGTCAGGTTCGGGAAGCGGTCGAAGAGCCTGCTCAGGGCGGTGCGGCCCTCCAGGCGGCCGAGCGGGGCGCCGAGGCAGAAGTGCACGCCGTGGCCGAAGGCGAGGTGGTCCTTGTCCAGTCGGGCCACGTCGAAGGCGGCGCCGTCCCGGTACCGGGAGGGGTGGCGGCCGGCGGCGGCGTAGGAGGCGAGGATCGCCTCGCCTCGGCGGACGGTCACCCCGCCCGGCAGCTCGATGTCCTCCACCGCGTAGCGCAGCGGAAGGTGGGCGACGGGCGCGTCGCGGCGCAGCGTCTCCTCGACCACGTCCTCCCAGGAGACCTTGCCCTCGCGCACCAGGGCGAGCTGGTCGGGGTGGGTGAGGAGGTTGGCTATGCCGTTGTCGATCAGGTTGACGGTGGTCTCGTAGCCGGCCGAGACCACCAGCAGCAGGGTGTCGATCAGCTCCTGTTCGCTCAGCCCGGCGTCGGCTCCCCGGCCGCCCGACCCGGTCCCGGTGTCGGCCTCGGCCTCGCAGGCGTCGATCAGCGCGGAGGTCAGGTCGTCGCCGGGCTCGCGGCGCTTGGCGGCGATCAGCTCGCGGGTCATCGCGTAGAAGGCCGCCGCGTTGGCCTCCGACTCCTCGGGGGTGAGCGTGGTGTCGAAGGCGCCGTCCACGTGGGCCCGGAAGGGTCCGACCAGTTCGTCGGGCAGGCCGAGGAGTTGGGCGATGACCTGGATCGGCAGCGGGTAGGCCAGGCGCTCGCGGAGGTCGACCGGCGTGCCGGGCGGCGCGGCGGCGAGGTCGTCCAGTAGGGCGTCCGTCAACTCCTCGACGCGCCCGGCGAGCTCGTTGATGCGGCGGGCGGTGAAGGCGGTGCCGACCAGCCGGCGCAGCCGCCGGTGGTCCGCGCCGTGGGCGGTGAACATGCTGCGCACGGTCACCCACAGGGCCAGCGGCCAGGTGGTCGCGATCTCGGACAGCTGGGGCCAGTGCCGATGGCCGTCCTTGGACACCCGGGGGTCCTTGAGCAGTTCCTCCAGCAGGTCCGGGTCGGCCACCGCCCAGGCCTTCACCCCCAGGACGTCGACGGGCGTCGCCGGTCCGCGGGCGTGCAGTTCGGCGGTCTCGGCGTCGCGGTCACGGCCGGTCGGGTCCAGCACGAGACGGTCCACGGGGGCTCCTTCGATCGGACGGCGCAGGCGTGCGGCGCGCGGCACCGGCCGCGCACGGGGATGAGCATGCCGCCGCGCGTGCGCCGCGTCGAGAGGGCCTCTCGGGTGCGGATGGCACCGTTCCACGGGACCATCCGAACATCCGCTTCGGCGTCAATTGACCGATGCTCCGGGCCACTTCTCCCCCGGCAGCGGCCGGTACCGGCCGACGCGGCCGCACCACGGGGGGGGAACGAGCATGATCGACGGGCGCGCCTTCACCAAGGTGCTCGGGCTCGGCTCGGGCAGCACCGCGCTGGCGCTGGCCGGCCCGGCCGGAACCGCGCAGGCCTCGGACGGCGCCCCCGGCGTGCCCGCGGTACCCGGCGCACCGGCACCTGCGGCGCACACCGGCTTCGCCCGGCCGGCCCAGGTCCGGGCTGACCTGCTGGACGTCGGGCACGCCGAGGACGGCCCGACCGACGGCCCGGTAGTGATCTGCCTACACAGCTGGCCGTACGACATCCACAGCTACATCGACGTCGCCCCGGCTGCTCGCCGAGCACGGCTACACCGTGCCCACTGTCACGCTCGATCCCGGCCGCGACCCGTTCACCGCCCCCCGGTGACGGCTCCTCCTACTGGCAGTACTTCACCGGCCCGTACCTCCACCGCACCCTTCCGGAGGTCGGCTACAGCCTCCCGCAGGAGGCCCCGCCCTTCACCTGGGCCGTCCTGGACGCCGACCGGCTCCGACAACCCGGGCCGGGCCAGCCAGTCAGCCGACGAGCGACCCGAGGAAGCCACCCAGGAGGGGAACCACCCCGGCGACCAGCTCGGGCACCGCGCTGTCGATCAGCCGGGCCCGGATCCGCTCACCGGCGCTCCGGCGCGTCGGATCCGCCTCCGAGACGTCCTCCATGACGTCGACGTCCTGGAGGAACTCCTCCTGCTGACCAGGCGCGAGCTGCGGCGCCGCGCGGCGGAGCGCACCGATCACCTCGGTGAGTTCGGCGACCCCGAGACCGGTAGTGGTCGTCACGTGCTGCGTCACCTGATAGGCCTGGGTGGCGGTGCCGCCGTGGACGTGCTGGTGGAAGTTGAGCACGGGGCTCGAGGCGTCCTGGGCGTTCACAAAATCCCTCACTCTCTTGGCGGACAACGCGCAGTCCCAGCCGCGCGGGGTCAGTAGCAGGTTCCGTGGGTGCTGCGGGTCTGGGCCTGCCGTCACCAGCCCGTGGTCGTGGAGGTAGCGAACCCCGCGGACCGTCTCGTCGACGGTCAGGGGTTCGCCGTGGAGAGCCGCCGAACCGGTGAACTCGTCCAGTTCGAGTCCACCGAGCGGTCCCGCAGCAGCCGCGGTCATCAGGAGCGCGAGCGTGTGGTCCAGTCGCGCGGAGGTGCTGCGCAGCCGGGCCTCCTGCCCGTCCGCTTCCTGAAGACCCGTGACGGAGAGCCGGGCATGGACAGACCGCCCGGGAGCGCGGGTGAGCACGACGAGGCCGCGTTGCTCCAGGAGCAGCGCAGCCTCCTTCGTCGCCTCGGAAGGAACGGACCGCGCGGTGGCGAACTCGTCGAGGTTCACCACCTTGAACAGGTCACGGCCGCACTGGCGAGCGAGCCATCGCAGGACGAGTTCCGGCAGCCGTTCCGGTCCCGGGCGCGCTGTGCCGGTGGCCTTGCCCCGTCCGCGTCCCCGCCCGTGCGGCTCGACGGCGTCGAGCAGGTCGGCGAGGACGGCGGTGTACAGGGTCAAGGCATTGCCGTACGCGTCCGCCCGGAGCCCCGGGACGGTCAGGGCGTCGACGACTGCGGGCCAGTTGTGCGTGGTCAGTCCTTCGACGCCGGGCAGGGCCGCCGCGAAGGCCGCCGCGGCCTCCCTGTAGGCCGCGGCCCGCCGGGCGGGGTCGGCCGCCAGGGGCGTCAGCAGATGGGTGCGGGCGGATCCGAGGTAGGCCTCGGCGAGACCGGAGTCGGTCGTGGCCCGGTTCCACCAGCCGCCCTTCGTCCGGGCGAGCAGGAGCACCTTGAACGGCGTGCTGCCGGGGTGGTCGGCGGCGACGTCGACGAGTGCGGCGATCTGGTCGGTTCGGGCCTCCGCGCGGTCCAGGACGACGAGCAGCGGTCTGGAGACGTGCCGCAGGTCGCGTAGCCGGTCCGCCCCCGCGTTGGCGCGCGGCCACAACACGGCCCAGCGCTCAGCGGCGAGCAGCTCGGTGAGGTGGTGGGCGAGGCGGGTCTTGCCCTGTCCACCCGGCCCGTACAGCAGCCACGCCCCGAACCCGCTCGGTTCGCACCACGCTCGCAGTTCGGTTACCAGCGCGTCGCGCCCCCACAGCGGTACGATCTGGCGCCGTGCGTGCAACAGCACGTCAGACGAGTGCAGCGAGCCGCCCGGGACAGCGTCGGGCCCGCGGTCGTCGAGGTGCTGCAGTTCCGCCGCCTCCAACCGGGCCCGCAGGCCCGCGCCGTACGTCGCGAGCGCCTCGCGGAACGCCAGGTCGTGGTGCAGGACGTAGGCGGGCACGACGTTGAACTGGCTGTGGTTGGAGCGGGCACGGTCCGCCGCCACCACGCCCATCAGCAGTTCGTTGCAGGCCACGGGTGCGCCCGACATGCCACCCCATGGCGACATGCCGTCGGAGTGCCACTGCGGCGGGTTGCGCCGCAGGTCCAGCACGTACTGGTTGCCGACGTAGCCGCTGCCCGGATTGACAGCGCCCTCGATCTGTTCGGCCTCGACCGCGCGACCGGGACGCTGGGCGGTGTCGGGCAGGCCCCAGGTGTCACAACGGATACCCGGCCCAGCCGTGACGAAGCGGCCCCAGCGGACCGGTGCGGCCGGGAAGGTCCAGTGCGGATTGTCGTCGACCAGGACCAACGCGGCGTCATCACGAGCGCCCGGGGTCCCGCACCACACCACCAGCCCCTCCGCGGTGCCGGAGTGTCCGGGGCGGAAGACCACCACCCGCTCGCCGACGCGGGCCACGATATGGGCCGAGGTCAACACCAGACGCGGTCCCACCGCGTAGCCGGAACCAGGACCACCCGGCCCACTGACTCCGACCACCCGCAGCCGGTCCACCGCGCCCCCTTGCCACACACGCTCCCCCGGAAGCACGCCGCCCCCGGTCGTCGCCGCACCCCAGTCTGCCCCACCACGGTGCCGCGGAGCCGGATTTCCCCTCGATCGGGTAGGCGCATCGAGGGGAGTGACCAACCCGCGGACGATGGGACGTGGGACGGCCTGTTACGATCGCGAGAACGTTGATCCTTCGTCGAGGAGACCGGACATGGTGGTGGACGACGACATCTCCGGGTGATACCCGGACCGACAGGCCGCTCGCCGGTGCGCTGAAGCACCGCTGCCGCGGCCCGGCTGTCGTCCCCTTCTCCCCCTTGTCCGTTCAGGGGACAGGTGTGTCTTTCCCTGCCCCTGGAGCCTTCACCCCGTGAGGTCGTCCCCATGTCCGGCGCTTCCGTCGTCTGCTCCGCCCTGTCCTTCTCCTGGCCCGACGACACCCCCGTCTTCCAGGACCTCTCCTTCACCGTCGGCTCCGGCCGCACCGGCCTGGTCGCCCCCAACGGCAGCGGCAAGAGCACGCTGCTGCGGCTGATCGCCGGCGGGCTGCGGCCCACCGCCGGGTCGATCACCGTGGACGGCACCCTCGGGTACCTGCCGCAGACCCTCCCGCTGACCGCCGAACTGAGCGTCGCCGAGGTGCTGGGCGTCGCCGAGGTGATCCGGGCCATCGACGCGGTGGAGTCGGGGGACGTCGACGAACGGCACTTCACCACCATCGGCGACGACTGGGACATCGAGGAGCGCACCCGCGCCCAGCTGGACCGCCTCGGCCTGGGCGGGCTCGCCCTGGACCGCACGCTGCGCACCCTCAGCGGCGGCCAGGTCGTCTCGCTGGGCCTGGCGGGCCAGTTGCTCAGGCGGCCCGACGTGCTGCTGCTCGACGAGCCCACCAACAACCTCGACCTGGACGCCCGGCACCGGTTGTACGACACCCTGGAGGACTTCCACGGCTGTCTGCTGCTGGTCAGCCACGACCGCGCGCTGCTCGACCGGATGGAGCGCGTCGCCGAACTCGACCGGGGCGAACTGCGCCTGTTCGGCGGCAACTTCACCGCCTACGAGGAGGCCGTGCGGGCCGAGCAGGAGGTCGCGGAGAAGAACGTCCGCAACGCCGAGCAGGAGCTCAAGCGGGAGAAGCGGGAGATGCAGCTGGCCCGCGAGCGGGCCGACCGCCGGCAGAGCAACGCCGCCCGCAACCTGAAGAACGCGGGGCTGCCGAAGATCTTCGCCGGGACCATGAAGCGCGGCGCGCAGGAGGCGGCGGGCCGGGCCGGCCAGGTGCACGCCGGGCGGGTCGGCGAGGCGAAGGCGCGGCTGGACGAGGCGGGGCGCGCGCTGCGCGAGGAGCAGCGGATCGTGCTGGAGCTGCCGGACACCCAGGTGCCCGCCGGGCGCACGCTGTTCCTCGGCGAGGGGCTGCGGGTGCGGCTCGGCGAGCGGGAGGTGTTCGCCGGCCGCGGGGTCGACCTGACCGTGCGGGGACCCGAGCGGATCGCGCTGACCGGTCCCAACGGCGCGGGCAAGAGCACGCTGCTGCGGCTGCTCACCGGCGAGCTCGCGCCCGGGGGCGGCGAGCTGCGGCAGGCCGACGGGCGCGTCGCCCACCTCTCGCAGCGCCTGGACCTCCTGGACCCGGACCGCACCGTCGCGGAGAACTTCGCGGCGTACGCCCCGGAGCGGCCGGAGGCGGAGCGGCTGAACCTGCTCGCCCGCTTCCTGTTCCGCGGCGCCCGGGCCCACCTGCCGGTCGGGGTGCTGTCGGGCGGCGAGCGGCTGCGCGCCACGCTGGCCTGCGTGCTGTGTGCGGAGCCGGCTCCGCACCTGCTGCTGCTGGACGAGCCGACGAACAATCTGGACCTGGTCAGTGCGGGGCAGTTGGAGAACGCGCTGAACGCCTACCGGGGCGCCTTCGTGGTGGTCAGCCACGACGAGCGCTTCCTGAGCGGGATCGGCATCACCCGCTGGCTGCACCTGGCCGAGGGCGAACTGCGGGAGACGGCCGCGCCGGAGCGCTGACGGCCGGATGTCCCCGGGGAGGGGCGGGTCGGCCCCTCCCCGGGCGTCCGCCGCGCACGGCCGGCGGGGCGACTACCCGGCGGTAGCGGTGCGCGGCGGCGCCTGCCCGGGAACGCTGCGCCGGATCGGCGCACAGCCGCGCAGGAGACCCCGGGAGCCGTCCATGCCGCCGTCCATCCGCCGCTCCTCCCCGGCCACCGGGCCGGCGACCAGGCGCTCGGGCCTGCGCCGCCTGGGCGAGTGGTGCGCGCGCCACTGGGTGATGGTCATCGTGCTGTGGATCGTGGCGCTGGCCGCCGTCCAGGCCGCCAACAAGACGGTCGGCGGCGACTACTCCGACGACTTCTCGCTGCCCGGCACCCAGGCGGCCCAGGGCAAGGAGGTCCTCCAGGCGCACGAGCCGGCCGCCGCGGGCACCAGCTCCCAGGTGGTGCTGCACGACGCCCAGCAGCTGACCGGCTTCCAGCCGCAGATCGCCCAGGCCGTCTCCTCGCTCCAGGCACTGCCGCACGTGCTCGGCGCACAGAGCCCGCTGCCGCCGCCCGGGCAGCCCGCACCGCCCGGCGGTCCGCTGGCCACCGACGGGCTGACCGGCTACATCACCGTCCGGTTCGACACCAATCCCACGCTGCTCGGCGACGGCTACCTGACCGGGGTGGACGCCGCCGTCGCGCCGCTGCGGGACGCCGGGGTGCAGGTGGAGTACGGCGGGCCGCTGGGCGAGCTGGCCCGGCCGGCGCCGGACGACCGGTCCAGCGAGGCGATCGGCTTCGCGGTGGCGGTCGTGGTGCTGCTGGTCGGGTTCGGCAGCCTCATCGCGGCCGGGCTGCCGCTGCTGACCGCGCTGTTCGCGGCGGTGGTCGGCCTCGGCGTGCTGGGGCTGATCGCGGCGCTGTCCACCTTCGCGACGGTCGCGCCCACCCTGGCCACCATGATCGGCATCGGTGTCGGCATCGACTACGCCCTGTTCCTGCTCACCCGGCACCGGCAGAACCTGATGGACGGCGTGGACCCGATCGCCTCCGCCGGGCAGGCGGTGGCCACCAGCGGGCGCGCGGTACTGGTCTCCGGTTGCACGGTGATCATCGCGCTGTCCGGGCTGTCGGTCTCCGGCATCTCCTTCATCGCCAAGCTCGGGGCCGCCGCCGGGGTCACCGTGGTGACGGCGGTGCTGGGCGCGCTCACCCTGCTGCCCGCGCTGATGGGGCTCATCGGCCGCCACATGGACCGCGTCGCCGTGCGCCGCCCGATCGCCGAGACCGGAGGCGACGGAAGCGGGGGTGGGGAGACCACCGGTGTCTGGCACCGGTACGCCCGGCGGGTCGAGGCGCACCCCTGGCGCTACCTGGTCGCCGGGGTGGTCGCGCTCGGGGTGCTGTCGATCCCGCTGTTCTCCATCCAGCTCGGCCACATCGACGACGGCGCCGACTCCACCGACTTCACCGACCGGCGCGCCTACGACCTGATGTCCGAGGCCTTCGGCCCCGGCTCCAACGGCCCGCTCACCCTGGTCGTCGACCAGAGCGCGGTGGCGGCCGGCGACCGCCCCGCCGTCCAGGCCTCGCTGCAGCAGGCCCTCACCGGCCTGCCCGGCGCGGCGAGCGTCAGCCCGCTGCAGACCAGCCCGGACGGCGTGGTGCTGTTCAACACCGTCATCCCGACCACCGCGCCCCAGGACCAGGCCACCACCGACCTGGTGAACCGGCTGTCCGACACCGTGCTGCCGGACGCCGTGGCCGGCACCGGCGCGGAGACGTACGTGACCGGCAACACCGCGGCCCAGGTGGACTTCCTGGACATCGTGTCCAGTCGGCTGGCGCTGATCATCGCGGTGGTGGTCGGGCTCGCCTTCCTGATCATCCTGGCCGTCTTCCGCGGCCTGCTGGTCGCCGTCAAGGCCGCCGTGCTCAACCTGCTGTCGATCGCGGCCTCGTACGGGGTCCTGGTCGCGGTCTTCCAGTGGGGCTGGGGCGGACCGGCGCTCGGCGTGGCCGGGAAGGTCCCGATCGAGAGCTATGTGCCGATGATGATGTTCGCCATCGTCTTCGGGCTGAGCATGGACTACGAGATCTTCCTGCTCTCCCGCGTCCACGAGGCGTGGATCCGCACCGGCCGCCCGCACGACGCCGTCGCGCACGCCCTGGAGATCACCGCCCGGGTGATCTCCTGCGCCGCGCTGATCATGGTGAGCGTGTTCGCCGCGTTCATCGTCAGCGACAACATCGTGATCAAGATGATGGGCCTCGGCCTGGCGGTCAGCGTGCTGGTCGACGCCACGATCGTCCGCCTGCTGCTGGTGCCCGCCGTGATGACCCTGCTCGGCGCCTCCGCCTGGTGGACCCCGCCCTTCCTCGACCGGATCCTGCCGCACATCGACACCGAGGGCGAGGGCGAGAAGGCGTAGGAGGTGCCCGAGGAATCCCGCCGAGCGTGGAATCGGCGGTTCCGGGTAGCCGCGGGAGCATGCTGACACTCGGAGTCGAGGAAGAGTACCTGCTGATCGATCCCCGCGACGGCACCCCGCTCCCCCGGGCGGCCGAGGTGCTGGCCGCCGCCGACCTGGCGCCGGCGCTGCGGCCGAGCGAGGCGCAGCACGAGCTGCTCCAGGTCCAGGTGGAGTCGGCCACCCCGGTGTGCGAGGACCTCCCGGCGGTGGTCCGCCACCTGTCGCGGGTGCGCGCCGGGCTCGCCTCGGCGGCCGCGCAGCACGGGTGCCGGGTGGTGCCGGTCGGCGCGGCGCCGTTCGGGCTGGACGACCCGGTGCCGGTCACCGAGGACACCCGCTACCGCCGGGCCCGCCGCCAGGCGCCCGCCCTGGTCGACGACCTGATGCTCAACGGCATGCACGTGCACGTCGGGGTCGAGGACGAGGAGGAGCGCCTCGGCGTGCTGGTGCGGTTGCGCCCGTGGCTGCCGGTGCTGATCGCGCTGTCCGCCAACTCGCCCTACTTCCGCGGGCGGGACACCCATTTCGCCAGCTGGCGGACGGTCCACTTCGACCAGTGGGCGGTCAGCGGCCCGCCGCCCGCCTTCGCCGACGCCGCCGACTACCGGCGGCGGGTGGCGGCCCTCGGGGCGGCCGGAGCGATCGCCGACGAGGGCCAGCTCTACTGGCACGCCCGGCTGTCCGGCCGCTACCCGACGGTGGAGGTGCGGGCGGCAGACGTCCAGCTGACGGTCTCCGACGCCGAGCTGTTCGCCGGCCTGGTGCGCGCCCTGGCCGTCCGGGCCCTGCTCGACGAACGGGCCGGGGAACCGCGCCCCGCCGTCCCCGAGGAGCTGCTGCGCGCCGCCACCTGGCACGCCGCCCGGACCGGCCCGCGCGGCCGGCTGGTCTCGCCCGTCAGCGGGACGGCCCGGCCCGCCGCGGACGTGGTGGCGGAGTTCCGCACCCACCTCGCGCCCGGCCTGCGGGCCACCGGGGACACCGAGCGGATCGCCTCGCTGTGGAAGGGGTTCGCGCACGCGGGCAACGGCGCCGACCGCCAGCGCCGCTGGTTCGGTGAGGGCGGCCGGGAGGGGCTGACCGGGCAGCTGGTGGCGTCCACGGTGCGCCCGGAGCCGTGACGGCGGGGCGGTGAGGGTTCGGCGGTGAGGGCAGAGCCCCGGAGGGTGCTGCGGAGCGCTCCGTGATGGGATGGGGGAGGTACGAACTGCACGACGAGAGGGAACGAGGATGTCCGAGGGCACCATGCGGGCGATGGCCTACGAGACGTACGGCGGGACGGAGGTGCTCCGGGAGACCAGGCTCCCGCTGCCGAAGGTCGCGCCCGGGGAGGTCCTCGTCAAGGTCCGGTGCGCGGCGGTCAACCCGGTCGACTGGAAGCTCATGGCGGGCGGGCTCGACGGTCTGATGGACGTCGTCTTCCCGGTGGTGCCGGGGTGGGACGTCGCCGGAACCGTCGAACGGGTCGGCATCGACGTGCCCGAGTTCGCGGTCGGCGACGAGGTGATGGCCTACGCCCGCCAGGACTACGTGCACGGCGGCACGTTCGCGGAGTACGTCAGCGTGCCCGTCCGCTCGCTCGCCGCCAAGCCCGCCGCGCTGGACTGGGCGCGCGCCGCCTCCCTGCCGCTGGCCGGGCTGACCGCGAGCCAGCTGATCGGCCGGCTCGGCACGGGCGCGGAGGACACCGTCCTCGTGCACGGCGCGGCCGGCGGGGTCGGCTCCTTCGCCGTCCAGCTCGCGCGGCTGACGGGGGCACGGGTCATCGGCACCGCCTCCCCGCGCAACCACGCCCGGCTGCGCGAGCTGGGCTGCGAGCCCGTCGCGTACGGGGACGGGCTCGCCGACCGCGTCCGCGCGCTGGCGCCCGACGGGGTCGGCGTGGTCGCGGACTGCGTCGGCGGGGTCCTCGACGTCACGCTGGCCGTCCTGGCGGAGGGCGGACGGCACGCCTCCATCGCCGACGACTCCGTGCTCGGCGCGGGCGGGCAGTGGATCTGGGTCCGCCCGTCCGGCGAGGAGCTCGCGGAGCTGGGACGGCTCGCGGCCGAGGGCCGGCTCACGGTGGACGTCGCCGAGACCTTCCCCCTGGCGGACCTCGCGGCGGCCTTCACCCTCAACCAGGAGGGCCACACCCGGGGGAAGATCGTCATCGAGGTCTGAACCCGGCCGCCCGCGCGGGAAGGGGATCGCGCAGCCGGGCCACGTACCGCCGGTACGCCCGTGCCTCGGCCGAGGCACGGGCGACGGCGGCCAGGCGGTCGGGGAACAGCGAACTCCCCGCGTGCAGCCGCGCGTTCGTTCCGAACCGGTTGCCGTGCAGGCGGCCGGTCACCAGCCGGCCCCGGTCGACCCGGAACCAGATCTCGCGCCGGTTGCCGAACAGAACGATGCTCTCGCGGAGGTCGTGCACGTCGGTGTACACGTCGAAGTCCCAGTCGCCCGGGGCTCCCGCCGAGCCGTGGGACCCGCGGAGGCGGTGGAGGAACCGGGGCAGGCCGACCGGGGCGCCGAAGGGGACCACCGCATCGGCATAGGGCTCACCGGCGAGGAAGTGGAGCCTGAACTCCAGGCCGTACAGTCTGCCGTCGACCTTCCTCCTGACACTGAGCGAGAACATGTCCGCATCGTCGTGGCCGGAGCGGTGCTCGGGACGGACATGCCGGCTGAGGTGGTCGAAGGACAGTGCCTCCGGATCGACCGGCAGACCGGGGATCCGTTCGACCGAGCCGTGCAGCAGATACAGGCGCATCAGGTCCACCGGATGCGCGTCGTGCGCCAGCCGCGTGAAGAAGCCATCGGAAAAACTGTCCCGCACCGGTGTCCCCAGCCGTCCCGCCCACTGCCCCGTCCCGGGGGCGGGCACGGGCACGGGCACGGGGCCAATCTACGGCCTTCCGGGCCGACTGAGCATGCGATTTCGGAGAGATCGGTCCTGGCACTCCGAACGGCGCTCCGGCACGGATCAGTGGACGCCGGTGCCCGTGGGCCCGACCGGATCGCCGGGCTCGGCCGGCTGCCACGCGATCATCAGGATGGTGGCGTCGCCGGAGAGCTTGTTGTCCTGGTGCGCCAGGATGGTGTGGATGCCCCGCTTCGCCCGGCGCTAACGGCTTCGGGAGGAATCGGCGCCGGGACGTGCCGGGGCGGCGCTGCCGCACGGGCGCGGGCGGACCGGGTGACGGTCCACCCGCGCCCGTGCGGCTACGGCTCGGCCCTTCCCGTGTCACGGGCCGCCGGGCGGGTCACGCCGCGGCCTTGATCACCGCGAACACGGCGCCCTGCGGGTCCTGGACGACGGCCATCCGGCCCACGGTCGCGAGGTCGAAGGGCGGGACGAGTACGGTGCCGTTCGCCTTGACCAGCGCGTCCACCGTACTGTCGGTGTCGTCCACCGCGAAGTAGGTGAGCCAGTGCGAGGGCACCCCGGGCGGGGCGCCCTCCAGGGTGGTCAGGCCGCCGACGGGGCGGCCGCCGACGCTGAACGAGTGGTAGTCGTCCGCGCCCTCCATCGGGGCGGAGTCCAGGCCCAGGGCCCGCTGGTAGAAGCGGGCGGCCTCGGGGATGTCCGAGGTGTGCAGCTCGTTCCAGGTCAGTGCGCCGGGCTCGTTGACCTTCTGCGCGCCGTAGAAGTCGACGGGCTGCCAGACCCCGAAGGCGGCGCCGGTCGGGTCCGTCGCCACCAGCATCCGGCCGACGGTCAGCACGTCCATCACCGGGAACAGCACCGTGCCGCCGGCCGCCGAGATCGCGGCCTGGGCGGCGTCCGCATCGGCGCTGGCCAGGTAGGTGGTCCATACCGTGGGCGGGGTCGGGTCCCCCTCGTTCATCGGCCGGGCCGCCATGATCCCGGCCACCGCCTTGCCGTTGAGGGTGCACATCGCGTACCCGCCGACCTCGGGCGGGCCGATCTCACCCTGCCAGCCGAACAGGTCCTTGTAGAAGTCGAGGGCCGCCTGCTGGTCGGGGGCCATCAGGTCGACCCAGCACGGCGTTCCGGGCGGGTAGTGCTCAGCGGTCACATCAGGCATCTGCGGTCTCTCCCGTGCGGTGCCGCCCCTCCTGCCCGGGGCGTGCGGTGGACCCCCCAAGGACTCACCATCACCGCCCCGGGCGGAGCCCGCCACCCGTACGGCCCGGGCGGCGCGAGGGCGCGCGCCCAGGTGTCCCGTGGCGCAGCGCGGGCAGACGCGCAGGCGTGAACCCGATCGAACGCGCGCTGCGCGCGCTGGACCGCTTCCAGCAGCGGCACCGCCCGCCGGCCCTCGTCCTCGGGGTCGTGAAGAAGTACGGGGACGACCGCGGCGGACTGCTCTGCGCGCTGCTCACCTACTACGGGTTCGTCGCGCTCGTCCCGCTGCTCCTCCTGCTCAGCACCGTGCTCGGCTTCGTCCTGCACGGCCACCCGGGGGCCCAGCGGGCCGTGGTCGACTCGGCGCTCGCCGACTTCCCGATCATCGGCGACCAGCTGCGCCAGAGCACCCACTCGCTCCAGGGCAGCGGTCTGGCGCTGGCCATCGGTGTGGCCGGCCTGCTCTACGGCGCGCTCGGCGTCACCCAGGTGCTCCAGCACGCGATGGCCGAGATCTGGAACGTGCCGGGCGTGCGGCGGCCCGGCTACTTCCCCCGGCTGGCACGCGGGCTGCTGCTGTTCGCCGTCCTGGGCACCGGGCTGGCGGTGACCACCGCCGGTGCGGCGCTGGTCGGCACCACGCTCGGCGGGACGCCCGCGCGGATCGGGGCGCTGGTCGTCTCGGCACTGCTGAACACCGCCCTGTGCCTGGCCTGCTTCCGGGTGCTCACCCCGCACCAGGTACCGACCCGGGAGCTGCTGCCGGGCTGTCTGGTGGCCGGACCGCTGTTCACCGCGTTGCAGGCGTTCGGCTCGCTGCTGGTCGCGCACGAGCTGCGGCACGCCGGACAGGTCTACGGGTTCTTCGCGACCGTGATCGGCCTGCTCTCCTGGCTCTACCTGGCCGCGCAGGTCACCGTGTACGCGGCGGAGACCGATGTGGTGCTCGCGCGGCGGCTGTGGCCGCGCAGCCTGCTCCAGCCGCCGCTGACCGACGCCGACGAACGGGTGCTCGCCGACGTCGCCCGGCAGGAGGAGCGCAGGCCCGAGCAGCGCGTCGACGTCTCGTTCCACGACACGGACGACGGGGGCGAGGACGGGGACAGGGGCGAGGAGCGCCCCGACCGACCACCTGGGCCCGGACCCGGAGCCGGACCTGGAGCCGGAGCCGGAGCCGGGCCCGGCTAGGGTGCCGGGCGCCCGGCGTCGGGGCGGGCGCCGGGGGCGTCCGTCACCGAGACCCGCGGCAGGGCGTACGCGTGGTGGTCGCGCAGGTAGCCGATCAGGTGCTCGCGCAGCTGGCAGCGGAGTTCGTAGGCGTGGTCGGCGTCGGCCGCGGTGGCCAGGGCCCGCACCACGATGGTGGTGGGCGTGGTGTCGACCACCTGGAGGGCGCTGCCCTCGCCGTCCCACAGCGGGTTGCCGGCGAGGAAGGCCTCGAACTCCTCGCGCAGCTTTCCCACCGGGGCGTGGTGGTCGAGGTGGAGCAGCGCCGTGCCGGTGATCCGGCTGGAGCGGCGGGACCAGTTCTCGAACGGCCGGCCGACGAAGTACGACATCGGCATCACGATCCGCCGCTGGTCCCAGGTGGCGATCACCACGGCGGTGAGGGTGATCTCCTCCACCGTGCCCCACTCCCCCGCGACCACCACGACGTCCCCGATCCGGGCGAGGTCGCCGAAGGCCATCTGGACGCCCGCGAAGACGTTGGCGAGGGTGCTCTGCGCCGCCACGCCCGCCACCACGCCGACCAGGCCCGCCGAGGCGAGCAGGCTGGTGCCGATGCCGCGCACCGCCGGGAAGGTCATCAGCACGGCGCCCAGCGTCACCAGCCCGATCAGCGCCTGGCAGATCCGGCCCAGCAGGTCGGCCTGGGTCCGGGCCCGCCCGGCCCACACCGGGTCGCGGCGGTGCACGGCGAGCCGGACCGTGCCGTCCACCAGCAGCGCCACCACCCGGGCGCAGAGCCAGCCGCCGCAGGCGATCGCGACGATCAGCACCAGGTGCCGCAGGCCGTCCCGGGCCGCTGTCGGCGCGTCGATCCACGGCAGCGCGCCGAGCACCAGCAGGCAGGCCGTCAGCGCCAGCAGCGGCCGGCGGCACCGGGCCAGCACCCGCGGCACCCCGGCGGTGCGCCCGCCGGCGATCAGCCGCCGGGCCGCGGCCAGCGCGGCCCGGTCCGCCCCGTACGCGAGGAGGACCGCCGCCACACCCGCCAGCGCCAGCCGTATCAGACTCCACCCCATGTCCCGCTCTCCTCTCCGCTCTCTCCTCGCGGGCGCCGGACCGCGGGCGCCGGACCGCGAGCGCCGGACCGCGAGCGCCGGACCGCGAGCGCCGGGCCGCGAGCGCCCGATCTGCGGCCCCGTCTTTCCGGGTTCGCCGCGCCCACACCTCGCGCCGCGGTGGCATGGATCGCGCGCACCGGGGCACCCGACCACCGCGCACCCCGCCCCGCGGCGGCGGGCCGCGCCACCGGCCCTACGAACGGAAGGGAGAAGGACACATGAACGAGGGCGTCAACCTCTGGCAGTTCCGGGACACTTCCGGCCACACCGCCGGCACCGACCTCATCGGGTTCCACGTGGAGGCCGTCGACGGCTCCGTCGGCAAGGTCGACAAGCTGTCCGAGGAGGTGGGATCGCAGTACCTGGTCGTCGACACCGGCCCCTGGATCTTCGGCCGACTGGTGCTCCTCCCGGCCGGAACGGTCATCCGCATCGAGATCGGCGAGCAGAAGGTCTACGTCGACCGCACCAAGGACGACATCAGGAACAGCCCCACCATGGGCGCGGGCGACAGCGACCTCGGCCCCGACTTCCGTGACCGCTACGCGCTCTACTACGAGCCCTTCTACGGCGGCCGCATCATCTGACCCGGCCCGGAGGCGGAAGCCGAGGGGTGGAGCGGCGAGGCGACGGCCCCGGGCCTTCGGGAAGGCCC
>NZ_JBHVIV010000034.1:0-84631 GCF_042799475.1 Kitasatospora sp. NPDC057692
CCGCCGGGCCGGCCGCCCGCCGCTGCCGCCGCTGAGCCTGCCGCTGGACCGCGCGCTCGGCCGCACCCTCGCCGAGCCGCTCACCGCGCTCAGCGACCTGCCCGCCTTCGACACCTCGGCGATGGACGGCTGGGCGGTCGCCGGCCCCGGCCCCTGGCGGGTGACCGGCCGGCTGCTCGCCGGGCGCCCGGCCGGCGGCCCGCTGGCCGACGGTGCCGCCGTCGAGATCGCCACCGGTGCCCAACTGCCGCCCGGGGCCACCGCCGTGCTCCGCCGCGAGCACGGCGAGCCGGGCGTGGCGCTGCTGTCCGAGCGCACCCCCGGCGCGCTGACCACCGGTCAGGACGTCCGGCCGCGCGGCCAGGAGTGCCGGCGCGGCGAGGTGCTGCTGCCGGCCGGCACCGCGGTCGGCCCGGCGGTGCTAGGCCTGGCCGCCGCCTGCGGCCACGACCGGCTGGCCGTCCACCGCCCCCCGGTGGTGGAGCTGCTGGTGCTCGGCGACGAGCTGCTCGGCTCCGGTCTGCCCCGCCCCGGCCTGGTCCGGGACGCGCTCGGTCCGCTGCTGCCGCCGTGGCTGCGCGCGGCCGGCGCCGAGACCGGCGAACCGCGGGCCGTCCGCGACGACGCCGGCCTGCTCCGGGACGCCCTGCGGCACTCCGCCGCCGATGTGGTGGTCACCACCGGCGGGACCGCGGCCGGTCCGGTGGACTTCCTGCACCGGGCGCTCGCCGAGTCCGGCGCCCGGCTGCTGGTGGACGGGGTCGCCGTCCGCCCGGGCCACCCGATGCTGCTGGCCGAGCTCCCCGGCGGGCGGCACCTGGTGGGCCTGCCCGGCAATCCGCTGGCCGCGGTCGCCGGCATGGTGACGCTGGCCCTGCCGCTGCTGCACGCGCTGGCCGGCCGGAGCACCGCCGAACCGGCCCTGGCCACCGCCGTGGACCCGCTGCCCGGCCACCCGGTGGACACCCGGCTGCTGCCGGTCCGCCGGACCGCCCGCGGGGTGGTCCACCTCCCCTACGACGGCCCGGCGATGCTCCGCGGCCTGGCCCGGGCCGAGGCGCTCGCGGTGGTGCCGCCGGGCGGGGCGGCGGCCGGGGACCCGATCGAACTGCTGGAGGCGCCGTGAGTGTCCGACGTGTCCGCGAGCGGCTGTCCGGGCCGTCCGTCCCCGGGACCGAGCCCTGGGCCGACTCCGGGATCGTGCTGCCCGCCCGGCGCACCGCACCGGCGGTGCGGCAGGTCGGCTCCCGGCTGCTGCTGGCGCTGGGGGTCCTGCTCGCCACCACGGTGATCGTCTGGCTGGACCGCGAGGGCTACAACGACAACGCCGGCGGCGGGCTGAGCTTCCTGGACTCGGCGTACTACGCCACCGTGACGCTCTCCACCACCGGGTACGGCGACATCACCCCGTACAGCGACAGCGCCCGGCTCACCAACATCTTCGTGGTCACTCCGCTGCGGGTGCTGTTCCTGATCATCCTGGTCGGCACCACCCTCGAAGTGCTCACCGAACGCACCCGTCAGCAGTGGCGGTTGAACCGCTGGAGGTCCACCGTGCGCGAGCACACCGTCGTGATCGGCTTCGGCACCAAGGGCCGCAGCGCCATCGACACCCTGCTCGGGCAGGGGGCGCGCAAGGAGGAGATCGTGGTGGTGGACCCGCAGCGCAGGGTCGTCGACCAGGCCGCCCAGCAGGGCCTGGTGGGCGTGGTCGGCGACGCCACCCGGACCGACACCCTGCTGCGCGCCGGACTGCCCACCGCCTCCCGGGTGGTGGTCGCCCCGGAGCGGGACGACACCGCCGCGCTGATCACCCTGACCGCCCGCCAGCTGACCCGCTCGGCGACCATCGTCGCGGCGGTGCGGGAGGACGAGAACGCCCCGCTGCTGCGGCAGAGCGGGGCCGACGTGGTGGTCACCAGCTCCAGTTCGGCGGGCCGGCTGCTCGGCATGTCGATGCTCAGCCCGCACGCCGGCGCGGTGATGGAGGACCTGCTCACCTACGGCAACGGGCTGGACGTGGTCGAGCGCCCGGTCACCCGGGCCGAGGCCGGGCACAGCCCGCGCGACCTCGACGACCTGGTGGTGGCGGTGGTGCGCGGCCGGCGGGTGATCAACTACACCGAGCCGGAGGCGCAGACGCTCCAGCTGACCGACCGGGTGATCGTCATCAAGTCGGCGGAGGGGGCGTAGGGTCGGCCCATGACCGGTCAACCGCAGCTCCCGTTCGGCACGTTCGACTTCTCCGCCCCCGCGCTGGAGGTGACCGACCGGCTGGTCGCCCCGGTGGCCGACGCGCTGAAGAACTGGGACGACCGGGAGGCCGCCCGGTCCGTGCTGTACGTCGAGACCGACCCGGAGAAGGCCGACACCGCCGTCTTCTGCGAGACCTACGGCGTGCCGCTCGACGCCTCGGCGAACTGCGTGGTGGTCGCCGCCAAGCGCGGCGGGGAGACCACCCTGGCCGCCTGCCTCGCGCTGGCGACCACCCGGGTCGACGTCAACCGGACGGTCCGCAGGCACCTGGAGGCCCGCAAGGCCTCGTTCGCGCCGATGGACACCGCGGTCGAGGCGACCGGGATGGAGTACGGCGGCATCACCCCGGTCGGGCTGCCGGCCGACTGGCCGCTGCTGGTCGACGAGGCCGTCGCGCGGGCCCCGTTCGTCCTGGTGGGCAGCGGGCGGCGGCGGGGCAAGCTGATCCTTCCGGGCCGGGTGGCCGCCGCGCTGCCCGGCGCCGTGCTGCTCCCCGACCTGGCCGGCTGACGGCGCGGGTCGCCCGCCCGCCGGGCCGCCGCGGCGCAGTAGCGTCGGGCCCATGCATGCGATGACGATTCCTGAACCCGGCGGGCCCGAGGCGCTGGTCTGGGCCGAGGTGCCGGATCCGGTGCCCGGGGAGGGCGAGGTCCTGGTCGAGGTGGCGGCCACCGCCGTCAACCGGGCCGACCTGCTCCAGCGGCAGGGCTTCTACGACCCGCCGCCCGGCAGCCCGCGGTACCCCGGCCTGGAGTGCGCGGGCCGGATCGCCGCGCTGGGCCCCGGGGTGGCCGGCTGGGCGGTCGGCGACGAGGTCTGCGCGCTGCTGGTCGGCGGCGGCTACGCGGAGCGGGTCGCGGTGCCGGTCGGCCAACTGCTGCCGGTCCCGTCCGGGCTGACCCTCGAACAGGCCGCCGCGCTGCCGGAGGTGGTCTGCACGGTGTGGTCCAACGTCTTCCTGACCGCGCACCTGCGGCCGGGCGAGACGCTGCTGGTGCACGGCGGGGCCAGCGGCATCGGGACGATGGCGATCCAGCTGGCCAAGGCGGTCGGTGCCCGGGTGGCGGTGACGGCGGGCGGCCCGGAGAAGCTGGCCCGCTGCGCGGAGCTGGGCGCCGACGTGCTGATCGACTACCGCGCGCAGGACTTCGTCGAGGTGCTCCGGGAGGCCACCGGCGGCGCCGGGGCGGACGTGGTCCTCGACATCATGGGCGCCAAGTACCTGCAGCGGAACGTGGACGCGCTGGCCGTCAACGGGCGGCTGGTGATCATCGGGCTGCAGGGCGGGGCGAACGGCGAGCTGAACCTCAACACCCTGCTGCGCAAGCGCGGCGCGGTGATCGCGACCAATCTGCGCGGCCGGCCGCTGGCCGAGAAGGCGGCGATCGTGGCGGCGGTGCGCGAGCACGTCTGGCCGCTGGTCGCCTCCGGGGTGGTGAAGCCGGTGGTCGACCGGGTGCTGCCGCTGGCGGAGGCCGCCGAGGGGCACCGGGTGCTGGAGTCCGGCGCGCAGGTCGGCAAGGTGGTGCTGCGGGCCTGAGCCCGCGCGCGGACGGCGGGGCGCCGGGTCCGGGAACCCGTCGCCCCGCCGGGCCGGGCCGTCCGACATGCCCGGAATGTCGGTCTGTGTGACGCTGGACGGGAGCTGTCCCGCCGCCGACCCCGCCCCGCGCGGTCGGCCGTCGCGGAAGGACCTCGACCGTGCCCGCACCTTCCTCCGCGTTCCTCGGGCCGCTGCCCGCGGCACCGCCGCCGTCCCCCTCCCACCGCCTTCCCGGGAGGGCCCGGGCGGGCGGCCGTTCCCGGGGCGCGCCCGGCACCCACCGCGCCGGGCGCCGGGCGCGGCGGCTGCTGGTGCTGGCGGTGCTCGGTCTCGCCGTGCCGCTGGCCGTCGGCCCGGTGGCGGTGGCCGTACCGGCCGTACCGGCCGGACCGGCGGGTTCCGCCGGGGTCGTCCCGGTCCCGGCGGCGTTCTCCTCCCCGGACTCCCCGGACTCCCCGGAGCCGTCCCCGGAGCGCTCCCCGTCGCCGGAGCCGTCCCCTTCCCCGGAAGCGTCCCCGCCCGCGGAAGCGTCCCCGGAGGCGTCCGGCGCCGCCGAGGAGCCCGTGACCGCCTTCGCGTCCGCGGTCGTGCCGGCCGCTGCGCCCGGGGAGTGGCGGACCGGGCGGCCGCATCCCGACGCCCCCTGGGCCGAGTGGGAGCGGCGCAAGCAGCGGCACCACCCCGGTTCGGCGCCCGAACGCACCGCGCAGAGGCCCGAGCGGTCCGTCGAGCAGTTTGCCGAGCAGACCGTCGAGCACACCCCGGAACAGCCTCCCGAGCGGACGCCGGAGCAGCTCGCCGACCCCGGGACGGAATCCGCCGAGGACCCCTCGGCCGGGGCCGGGCCCGCCGACGGGTCCGGGAGCGGGACGCTGGCGCTCGGCGGTCCCGGGCCGCGGAACGTGGCGGCCGCCCCGGCCGTGCTGCCCACCCGCTGGGACGACGCCTCCACCCGCCAGTTCCCGCTCGGCGCCGGCCTCGGCCTGATCGGCTGCGGGCTGGGCCTGGTCGGCCTGCGGTTGCGCCGCGGCTGACCGCGTGCCCCGCCGCTCGAAGCGCCCCGGTACCCGGGCGGACTGAGTATCCGTACGGATACCCGACCGCCGGGTCCGGGGCGTAGCGTCGTGCCCGGGTAGGCCGGGGGCCTCCACCCGGGCAACCCCAGTGAGGGAGAATGTGATTCATGACGAATCCGATGAACGAGCGCTCGTCCCACGAGTTCCACCAGGCCATGGGCGGGCAGTCGCAGGACGGCCAGAAGGTGCTGATCGTCGGACCGGACGGGCTGCCGGTCGGGCAGGGGGCGATCGGCATGGCGGGGGACGACGAGGGGGACGGCCCGCGTGAGCTGCCGGTGACCGAGATGGTCGAGCAGCCCGCCAAGGTCATGCGGATCGGCAGCATGATCAAGCAGCTGCTGGAGGAGGTCCGGGCGGCTCCCCTCGACGAGGCCAGCCGGGCCCGGCTGAAGGACATCCACGCCAGCTCGATCAAGGAGCTGGAGCTCGGTCTGGCCCCCGAGCTGGTCGCCGAGCTGGAACGGCTGTCGCTGCCGTTCACCGAGGACTCGATCCCGACCGAGGCCGAGCTGCGGATCGCGCAGGCGCAGCTGGTGGGCTGGCTGGAAGGCCTGTTCCACGGCATCCAGACCGCGCTGTTCGCGCAGCAGATGGCGGCGCGGGCGCAGCTGGAGCAGATGCGGCGGGCGCTGCCGCCCGGCCTGCACGGCGGGGAGCCGGAGGGCGACGAGCCGGGCGAGGGCCGCGGCATCCGCTCCGGCCCCTACCTGTAGGCCGTACCCGTACCGCCGCGGCCCCGACGGGGCCGCGGGGCACCGGGCGCGACAGGGCGCCCCGGTGCCGGACGCACCACCGGCCGGCGCCCGGTCGCGACCTGGACACAGTGTCGGCCCTGGGCCGGTCGGCGTCGGTGCCAGCCGATACCCTGGGCCCCTGTCGCAGGCCGGGCGAGCGCCGCGACAGGGGTCGGGCGGGCCAGCGGGCCGGGCCCGTACACAGCACGGACGAGACCGAACGTCACGGCCGCGGCGGCAGGGCCGCGCCGAGGGGGAGCAGAGGACCATGAGCGAGCACGGCAACGCGGCGGTCGAGGGCTACTCCCTGGGCAACGGGCGGTACGTGCTGCAGCGGGTGCTGGGCGAGGGCGGCATGGCCTCGGTCCACCTCGCGTACGACAGCGTGCTGGACCGGTCGGTGGCGCTCAAGAGCATGCACGCCGAGCTGGGCCGGGACGACTCGTTCAAGGAGCGGTTCCGGCGCGAGGCGCAGGCGGTGGCCCGCCTGGAGCACCCCAACATCGTCACGGTGTACGACAGCGGCGAGGACATCGCCCCGGACGGTTCCAGCACCCCGTACATCGTCATGCAGCTGATCGACGGCAAGGGCCTGCGGGACGCCATCAACGAGGCGGTCGCCCAGCAGGGCGCGATCGCGCTGGAGGAGGCGCTGCGGGTCACCGTCGGCGTGCTGAACGCGCTGGAGGCCTCGCACGACATGGGCCTGGTGCACCGCGACATCAAGCCCGGCAACGTCATGTTCGACCGCAAGGGCAACGTCAAGGTCATGGACTTCGGCATCGCCCGCGCGCTGGAGAGCGGGGTCACCTCGATGACCCAGACCGGCATGGTGGTCGGCACCCCCCAGTACCTCTCGCCCGAGCAGGCGCTGGGCAAGCCGGTGGACGCCCGCTCCGACCTCTACTCGGTCGGCGTGATGCTCTTCGAGATGCTCACCGGCCAGCTGGTCTTCGACGGTGACTCGGCCTTCTCGATCGCGTACAAGCACGTCCAGGAGGAGCCGCCGGCGCCGTCCACGCTCAACCCGCGGCTCAGCCCGGCGGTCGACGAGTTCGTGGCCACGGCGCTGCGCAAGGACCCGGCGCACCGCTTCCCGAGCGCGGCGGCGATGCGCGACGAGGCGGAGCGGCTGATGGGCGCGGCCAAGGGCGGCGGCAGCCCGCTGGCGGCCAGCAACCCGCTGGTGATCACCGACGGGCCGCGCTCGGTGCACGCGGCGCCGCAGACGCCGCAGGCCCCGCAGACGCCGACGCCGTTCCCGCAGCCGCAGCCGTTCCGGACCCCGCCGCCGGCCTTCCAGACGCCGCAGACCCCGCAGCCGTTCGCCGCGCCGCAGCCGCAGCCGTTCCAGACCCCGCCGCCGGCCTTCCCGGCCCCGCACACGCCGCAGCCGCAGTTCCTCCACCCGCAGGGCGCTCAGCAGGCGCACACCCCGCCGCCGCACCCGATGCCGGCGCCGCCGTTCCAGCCGGCCCCGGCGTCCAACAGCGGAGGCTGCTCGACCGCGCTGGTGATCGTCGGCATCATCGTCGGCGTGATCGTGCTGGCGGTCATCATCATCGCGATCGTGGTCAACCGGGCCGAGCGGGACACCACGAAGTCCGGCTCCAGCACCCGGGTCTCGGGCCAGATCGCCACGGTGCTGCAGCTGGACGGTCCGGCCGACCGGAATGGCCTGCTCTGACGCGTTCCGTCCGGATCGCGCGTGCTACAGGGGGCGCCGGAGGCGGTAGCGTTCGGGGATACGAGCGACAGGGCACCGCGATCCGAGCGAAGGCCCGGGGCGAGGAGCGATGGCACAGACGCAGCATCCGGACGACGACGGCGGGGCCTGGGCGACCGGTCCGGCCGGCGGGGCCCCGAGGATGCCCGAGCCCGGTAGCGACGCCGCCACGACCGCCATGCCGCCGTACGGGGGCCCGCAGACCCCCGGCCGGGGCACCGCCGCCCCGCTGGGCACGGTCGGCGACGGCCGCTACCGGCTGACCCACCGGCTCGGCCGGGGCGGCATGGCCGAGGTGCTGGCCGCCCAGGACGTCAGGCTCGGCCGGACCGTCGCCGTGAAGCTGCTGCGCGGTGAACTGGCGCAGGACGAGATCGCCCGGCTGCGCTTCACCAGGGAGGCGCACGCCGTCGCGGCGCTCAACCACCATGCGATCGTCTCGGTGTACGACACCGGCGAGGAGTACGTCGGCGAGGAGTCGACGCCCTACATCGTGATGGAGCTGGTCGAGGGCCGGACCGTCCGCGAGCTGCTGGTCGACGAGGCGGCGCCGCCGGTCGACCAGGCGCTGATCATCATCGCCGGGGTGCTGGAGGCGCTGGCCTACAGCCACCGGCACGGCATCGTGCACCGCGACATCAAGCCCGCCAACGTCATCATCACGAACAGCGGCGCGGTCAAGGTGATGGACTTCGGCATCGCCCGGGCGCTCACCGGCACGGCGTCGACGATGACCCAGACCGGCATGGTCATGGGCACCCCGCAGTACCTCTCGCCGGAGCAGGCGCTGGGCAAGCCGGTCGACCACCGCTCCGACCTGTACGCGGCCGGCTGCATGCTGTACGAACTGCTGGCGCTGCGCCCGCCGTTCACCGGTGACACCCCGCTGTCGGTGGTCTACCAGCACGTCCAGGACCAGCCGCTGCCGCCCTCGCAGGCCAATCCGCGGGTGCCGTCCGGGCTGGACCCGCTGGTGCTGCGCTCGCTGGCCAAGGACCCGGACGACCGCTTCCAGGACGCCGACGAGTTCCGCGCGCACATCGAGCACGCGCTGCGCGAGCTGACCGGCGGCACCGGCGGCTGGGCCGTCGGCGGCGCGGTCGGGCCGGTCGGCGGGACGCTCCACGGCGGCGGGCTGCCGCCGGTCGGCGCGGACGAGACGGCGGTGCTCGGGACGGGCGTCCCGGGCGACCCGACGACGGTGCTGCCCTACCAGGTGCCGGGCGGCCCGCACACGCCGTCCTCGCCCTACCCGGCGGCCGACGGCTCGTACGGCGGGGACGGCACCGGCAACGGGAAGGGCGGCGGACACGGCTCCGCCCGGCGCGGGCCGTGGCGCCTGGTGGCCGGCATCGCGGCGGTGGTCGTCGCGGCCAGCACCGGCATCGCCCTGGCGCTCAGCGGCGGCGACGAGGGCACGAACGGGACGCCGAACGGCACCAGCCCGTCCACCGGGGTGGTGTCGACGGCGCCGGAGACCACCGCGCCCAGCACCGGTGCGACCACGGCCCCGGGACCGACCGGCCAGAACTCCCGGCGCCCGCAGCAGCCGACCGACACCAACAACAACAACGGCGGCGGCTACCCGAACCAGCAGCCGAGCCAGCAGACCGGCAAGCACAACACGCCGAGCCCGTCGACGACGCCGAGCACGACCGGCAGCAAGCCGGCGACGCCGTCCGCGTCCGCGACCGGAGGGGCCACCGCGCCGGCCACCGGCACCCCGACCACGGGGACCGGCGGCGGCGCGACGACGCCCCCGGCCACGGCGCCGGCGACCAACCCGCCGGGCGGCGGCGGCACGACGCCTCCGGCGGGCGGGAGCGGCGGCGGGGGCGCGACGAAGCCGGCGCAGCCGACCGGCGGCGGTACGCCGGCGACCGGCTGAGCCCCGGGGCGGCCGGGGTCAGTTGGCGAAGGCGTCCAGGACCTGCTCGTACTCCTGGCACCACCACGCCAACTGGCCCGCCGAGGCGGGGTAGAGCGGGTCGGCCCGGTGGTCGGCCCGCTGGTAGCGCCACTGGAGCATCCAGAAGTCGTTCAGCCGCTCCCACCAGACCCGGTGCGCCGCGGCGGCCAGGTGCTCGGTGGTGGCGGCCCCGGTGGCCCGGTAGGACTGCGACCAGTGCCGGACCCGGACGAGGTCCAGCACCCCGGTGGAGCGGTCGTTGAAGAGCAGGGTGGCCGCCCGGACGGCCTCCTCGGCGCGCGGCTGCGGGCCGAGCTTGTCCCAGTCCAGGACGGCCGCGATCCGCTCGCCGGAGTGCAGCAGGTTGAGCCCGTGGAAGTCGCCGTGGGTCCACCCGGTGGGCGGGGCGGCCTGCGGCAGGGGCCGGCGCCGGGCGTGCTCGGCGAGCAGGTCCAGCCGTTCGGTCAGCCGGCGCTCGACCAGGGCGTCCAGCTCGCCGTGCGGCTGGTGCTCGTGGGCCCGGCGGCGCAGCTCGCGGGCGAGCACGGAGCTGTCCAGCGGGTCGGCGCTGCGGTAGCCGGAGGGTTGTGCGACGGGTGCGCAGACCTCGTCGAGCGCGCCGTGCAGTCGGCCGAGCAGCGCGCCCAGTTCGGTGCACTGCGACAGCGCCAGCTCGGTGCCGTGCCGGTGCCGGCCGTCCACCCAGGGGAAGAGGGCGAAGAGCCGGCCGCCGAACGCGGCGATCGTGGCGGTCCGCCCGGAGAGGGCCAGCGGGGGCGCGACGGGCAGGCCCAGGGCGGCGAGCGCGCCCATCGCGCGGTGGTGGGCGGCGACGGCCTCGCGGCCGGCGGTCGCGGCGTCGACGTAGCACTTCAGGAAGTAGCCGCCGGCCTCGGTGGTGACCCGGTAGCCGCGGTTCAGCAGGCCTTCGGCGACGGGTTCGGCGGTGAGCAGGCGGCCCACCCGGTAGCGGCGCAGGACCTCGGCGAGCGCGGCGTGGGGGACGGGTGGGCTGAGCGTTCCTATCGGGGGAGCGGTGAGGTCGGGACGGGCTGGTGCAAGGGCGAGGGTCTGGCTGAAAGTCACAGCCAGAGGTTAGGACCTCTCGGCGGGGGGCCTTGACAGTTCTTCAGTTCTGTGCATCCTTCCTATCCGTGCTGGTGGTCCGCCTGGTGCCGGGCGACGAACGCGGCCGCCTGGGTCCGGCGCTCCATCCCCATCTTCGCGAGCAGACTGGAGACGTAGTTCTTCACCGTCTTTTCGGCGAGGTGCAGCTCGTTGCCGATCTGACGATTGGTCATCCCTTCGCCGATCAGGTCCAGGATGCGGCGCTCCTGCTTGGTGAGCTGGGCGAGCCGTTCGTCCTCCTTCTCGCCGCCGTTCCGCAGCCGGGCCAGCACCCGGCTGGTGGCGACCGGGTCGAGCAGCGAGCGGCCGGCCGCGACGTCCCGGACGGCGGTGATCAGGTCGGTGCCGCGGATCGCCTTCAGCACGTAGCCGGAGGCGCCCGCCATGATCGAGTCGAACAGCGCCTCGTCGTCCGAGAACGAGGTCAGCATCAGGCACTTGATCTCCGGCAGCCGGGAGCGGATCTCCCGGCAGACCTCGACCCCGTTGCCGTCCGGCAGCCGGACGTCCAGGACCGCGACGTCGGGGTGGACCGCCGGGATCCGGGTCAGCGCCTCGGCGGCGGTGCCGGCCTCGCCGACCACCTCGATGTCCTCCTCGACCGAGAGGAGTTCGTGGACGCCCCTGCGGACCACCTCGTGGTCGTCGAGGAGGAATACCCTGATTTGTCCCGTATCAGTCACGCGCAAAGCCTCCCATATCACCCTACGAGAGACCTTCCGCCCGCACCGGACCGGGGTCGCGTTCCGGCCAGAGCGGTCGAAACCGATGCCGGTAACCCCCTTACGCCGGGGCCTTCGCCCGGATAACGTGCGCAGGTGTCCTGAAGGCGACCGAATTGAGAGCTGCGCCACACGCGCGTTTTGTAGACCCCGAACAAGTAGGACGTCCTAGCGCAGACGCGCGGGGGGCGGACGCTGGGTAACGTTCTCGTGAGGGACGCCGTCGGAACAGGATCACCACCTGCCCCGCAGATGGGAGCGCACACCCACGCGCGCCCCGCGAGGCGGTGACCGGACCGGTCACCGGCGACCCCGGGCGGCCGGACAGACCGAGGAGTGAACGTGACCGTCAAAAGCACGGCGAGGGCCCGCAAGAAGGCGGCCCCCGGCGTCCCTGACACCCTCCGCGCCACGGGTAAGGACGCCCAGCCGGAGCTCGTGCAGCTGCTCACCCCGGAAGGCGAGCGGGTCGAGCACCCGGACTTCCCGCTCACCGTGGAGCCGGACGAGCTTCGAGCCCTCTACCGTGACCTGGTGCTGGTGCGCCGGTTCGACGCGGAGGCCACCTCGCTGCAGCGCCAGGGCGAGCTGGGCCTGTGGGCCTCGCTGCTCGGGCAGGAGGCGGCCCAGGTCGGCTCCGGCCGCGCGCTGCGGCCCGGCGACTACGCCTTCCCCACCTACCGCGAGCACGGTGTCGCCTGGTGCCGCGACGTCGACCCGCTGAACCTGCTCGGCATGTTCCGCGGCGTGAACCACGGCGGCTGGGACCCGAACGAGAAGAACTTCCACCTGTACACCATCGTGATCGGCGCGCAGACCCTGCACGCCACCGGCTACGCGATGGGCATCACCAAGGACGGCGCGGACGACGCGGTGATCGCCTACTTCGGCGACGGCGCCTCCAGCCAGGGCGACGTCAACGAGGCCTTCACCTTCGCCTCGGTCTACAACGCCCCCGTGGTGTTCTTCTGCCAGAACAACCAGTGGGCGATCTCCGAGCCCACCACCACCCAGACCCGGATCCCGCTGTACCGCCGCGCCTCCGGCTTCGGCTTCCCCGGGGTGCGGGTCGACGGCAACGACGTGCTGGCCTGCCTCGCGGTGACCCGCTGGGCCCTGGAGCACGCCCGCAGCGGCAACGGCCCGGTGCTGGTCGAGGCGTTCACCTACCGGATGGGCGCGCACACCACCTCCGACGACCCGACCCGCTACCGGCTCGCCGAGGAGACCGAGGCCTGGAAGGCCAAGGACCCGATCACCCGCCTCCGGGCCCTCCTGGAGAAGGAGGGCCTGGCCGACGAGGCGTTCTTCGCCTCGATCGACGCCGAGAGCGAGAAGCTCGGGCTGCGGGTGCGCGAGGGCGTGCGCGGCATGCCGGACCCGGACCCCACCCTGATCTTCGACCACGTCTACGCCGAGCCGCACGCGCTGGTCGATGAGGAACGGGCCGGGTACGTCGAGTACGCGGCCTCCTTCGAGGCGGGGGAGAACCTCTGATGGCCGGTCAGCTCAGCATCGCCAAGGCGCTCAACGAGGCGCTGCGCAAGTCCCTGGAGAGCGACCCGAAGACCGTCCTGATGGGCGAGGACATCGGCAAGCTCGGCGGCGTCTTCCGGATCACCGACGGCCTGCAGAAGGACTTCGGCGAGGGCCGGGTGATCGACACCCCGCTCGCCGAGTCCGGCATCGTCGGCACCGCGATCGGCCTCGCGCTGCGGGGCTACCGCCCCGTCGTGGAGATCCAGTTCGACGGCTTCGTCTACCCGGCCTTCGACCAGATCGTCTCCCAGCTGGCCAAGATGCACGCCCGCGCACTCGGCCACGTCAAGCTCCCGGTCACCGTCCGCATCCCGTACGCGGGCGGCATCGGCGCCGTCGAGCACCACAGCGAGTCGCACGAGGCGTACTTCGCGCACACCGCCGGTCTGCGGGTGGTCAGCCCGTCCAACGCGCACGACGCGCACTGGATGCTGCGCCAGGCCATCGAGTCGGACGACCCGGTGATCTTCCTGGAGCCCAAGCGCCGCTACTGGGACAAGGGCGAGGTCGGCGACGCCGCCGACCTGGGCCTGCACGACGCACGGATCGTGCGCCCCGGCACCGACGCCACGCTGATCGCCTACGGGCCGATGGTCAAGGTCTGCCTGGAGGCCGCCGCGGCGGCCGAGGAGGACGGGCGCCGGCTGGAGGTCGTTGACCTGCGCTCGCTCACCCCGGTCGACTTCGCGGCCCTGGAGGAGTCGCTGAAGCGGACCGGGCGCGGCATCGTCGTGCACGAGGCCCCGGTGTTCCTGGGCATGGGCGCCGAGCTGGCCGCCCGGCTCACCGAGCGCTGCTTCTACCACCTGGAGGCACCGATCCTCCGGGTCGGCGGTTACTACGCGCCGTACCCGCCGTCCCGCGTCGAGGAGGCCTTCCTCCCCGACCTGGACCGCGTGCTCGACGCCGTCGACCGCGCCTTCGCGTACTGATCCCGGGGAGCGATGATGACCACCGAAGTTCGCTCGCTCCGCGAGTTCAAGATGCCGGATGTGGGCGAGGGCCTCACCGAGGCCGAGATCCTCAGCTGGTACGTCAAGCCCGGTGACACCGTCACCGACGGCCAGGTCGTCTGCGAGGTGGAGACCGCCAAGGCCGCCGTGGAGCTGCCGATCCCGTTCACCGGGACCGTCGAGCAGCTGTTCTTCCCGGAGGGCGCGACGGTCGACGTCGGCACCGTGATCATCTCGGTCGCGGTGGCCGGCGAGGCGGGGGCCCCTTCGGCTCCGGCCGCCGCCCCGGCACCCGCCGCCGCTGCCGCGGAGGCCGAGCCCGAGCGGCGCGAGGTGCTGGTCGGCTACGGTCCGCGGACCGGCGGCAGCCAGCGCCGGGCCCGCCGGACCACGGCCGCCGCGCCGGCGCCGGTCGCGGCGCCCGTCGCGGCTCCGGCCCCCGCACCGGTCGTGGCCCCGGTCGCGGCCCCGGCCCCGGCCGTCGCGGTGACCGGTGAGCGACCGCTGGCGAAGCCGCCGGTGCGCAAGCTGGCCAAGGACCTCGGGATCGACCTGCGGGCCGTCACCCCGACCGGTCCGGACGGCGTGATCACCCGCGAGGACCTGCACGCCCACGCGGCGGCCGCCGCCGCCCCGGCCCCGGCCGAGGCCCCGGTCGTCGAGCGGGCCGTCGAACCGGCCGCCGCCCCCGTGGCCGTCCCCGGTGCGGGCGACGTCCGGGTGCCGGTCAAGGGCGTCCGCAAGGCGACCGCGCAGGCGATGGTGGCCTCGGCCTTCACCGCCCCGCACGTCACCGAGTTCGTCCAGGTCGACGTCACCCGGACGATGAAGTTCGTCCGCCGCCTCAAGGAGAGCGGCGAGCTGGGCCGGGACGTCCGGGTCAGCCCGCTGCTGCTGGTCGCCAAGGCGCTGCTCACCGCGATCAAGCGCCACCCCGGGATCAACGCCCAGTGGGACGAGGCGGCCCAGGAGATCGTCATCAAGGGCCAGGTGAACCTCGGCATCGCCGCGGCCACCCCGCGCGGCCTGATCGTCCCGAACATCAAGGACGCGGGCGCGAAGACCCTCTCGGGCCTGGCGGTCTCGCTCGGCGAGCTGATCGACACCGCCCGCCAGGGGAAGACGGCGCCCGGCGACATGCAGGGCGGCACGGTGACGATCACCAACGTCGGTGTCTTCGGCGTCGACAGCGGCACCCCGATCCTCAACCCCGGCGAGGCGGCCATCCTCGCCTTCGGGGCGGTCCGGGAACTGCCGTGGGTGCACAAGGGCAAGGTCGTGCCGCGCCAGGTCACCACGCTGGCCCTGTCCTTCGACCACCGGCTGGTCGACGGCGAGCTGGGCTCCAAGGTGCTGGCCGACATCGCGGGCATCCTGGAGTACCCGAAGCGGCTGATCACCTGGGGCTGATCCGGTCCCGGCCACGTTGAAGGGGCCCTGCCTCCCGCACCGCCGTGCGGAGGCAGGGCCCCTTCGTCCTGGGGCCCCTTCGTCCCGGGCCGCTCCGTTCCGAGGGGGTCAGCCCCGGGTGCGGAGGCGCCGGGCGGTGACGACGGCGCCGGCGCCGAGGGCGGCGAGTGCGGCGGCGATGCCCGCGAGGAGGCCGTTGGGGGTGCCGGCACCGGTCTGGGCGAGCTCCGGGGTGCCGGCCGGGGCCGTGGCGGCGGGTGCGGCGGCCGGGACGCTCCCGGGGGCGGCGGGGGCCGGCGGGGCGGCCGCCGGGGTCCGGTCGGCGGCCGGGTCGGCGGGCTTGGCCGGGGCCTGGGTGGCCGGGGCGGTGGCGGTGGGCTTCGGGGCGGCGGGCTTGGCGGGGGTCGGCTTGGCCGGAACCGGCTTGGCGGGGGTGGGCTTGGCGGCGGGCTTCGGCACCGTGACCGTCATGTCCTTGACCACCCACTCGCCGTGCGACCTGTCCTCGGCGACGGCGGAGAGCCCGACGAAGAGGGTGCTGAGGTCGGCGGGGGCGTCCGCGGAGAGGCCGACGCGGAACGTGGCGTGCTCGGCCCGGCCGTCGGCGACCGGCATGCCCTTGGCGGGGGTGGCGAAGAGCGTCGGGTCGCAGCCGCGCACCAGGGAGAGCTTCTGCCAGCCCCCGGTGGTGCGGTACTCGACGGTCAGGAAGCCGCTCGGCAGGTACGAGACGCCCTTCTCGCCGTCACCGGCCCGGTGGGCGGCGAGCGAGAGCGTGGGCACCACGCTGCGGTAGGCCGCTCCGGTGTGGTTGCCGACCTCGACCGGGATCTCGACCTTCGGCCCGCCCGCCCTGACGGTCAGCGCGGGGGCCATGTGGAAGCCCGCCTCGGGGCCGCCCCGGTGGACGGCGGTGTCCGCCTTCGGCGCGGCCCCGGCGGTGGCGGGCGCCGCCTCGGCGGCGGCCGGTGCGCCGCAGGCCCAGGAGGACTCGGCGGTGAGCAGCTGCACGGAGCCGGCGAGGACGACGGTGGCGGCGACGGCGGCGATCCGGCGGCGGGCGGTGGTGGCGGTGGAGTTCTTCGCGGAAGCGGGCATGGTGGACGTGCGCATGACAGGACCCCCAAGGTCTGATGCGGGTGCGGATGACGTGGGATGAAGGTGACCGGTGTGCTCCTGTCGAGCAGTTCTCGCGCCCCCCGGCTCGGCCGGTCTCGCTTCCCGCTTTCCTTCGTCCGTACAGACAGCGATCGACCTCGAAGGGTTGCGGCGGGGTCGAGGTTTTCCGCGACTATTTTCCGTGACCTCGGCGTCACTCATGGCCACATCATTCACATGATCAGACTCGTAGGTATGACTGGTGAGATGTTGGTCGTTCGGCCAGATCGGTGACACTTTCGCCGTTCGGTGAGGGCGGCACATGGGACCGGGTACGTCTTCGCGTCCACCACCCGGGCGACGCCGGGTGACCGGAACGTCGAGGACGCACCCGTATGCCGCCTGGCAACCCTGGCCGGATCGTCCGGAGTCTGGCCGCGCTCGTGCTGGTGTCCACCGCCGTGCTCCCGGCCGCGCTCGAACTGGCCGGACCCCCGCCGTTCGGCGTGATCGGGCCCGGCGCCCCCGCCGACCGCGCGGTGCCGCCGCACACCGCGGTGCAGCGCGCCGACCTGCACGACGCGGGGGAGGCCCCGACCGTCGACATACGGCGGACCGGGGACCCGGCCAACCGGATCACCCTGGTCCTGCTCGGCGACGGCTACGGCGCCGGGGAGCAGGACCTCTTCCGCGAGCAGGCGGACCGCGCCTGGCGCGCGCTGATGGACATCGAGCCGTTCCGCAGCTACCAGGGGTTCTTCAACATAAGGCGGGTCGAGGTGGTCTCCCCGGTCTCCGGCATCGCCGAGAGCGAGAACCGCGGCCGGCGCCCCGCCACCCCGCTCGGCATGCACTTCTGGTGCGAGGGCACCGCCCGGCTGCTCTGCGCCGACGAGGAGGCCGCCGCCCGCTACGCCGGCCGCGGCGAGGGCCCGCAGTACCTCATCGCGCTCGCCAACTCCACCGAGTACGGCGGCGCCGGCGGCACCGGGGTGACCACCCTGGCCGGCGGCAGCGCGGACGCCGGGCGGATCATCCAGCACGAGATAGGGCACACCGTCGGGGACCTCGGCGACGAGTACGACAGCGCGCCGGACGACGCCGACTACCCCAACCTCTCCACCGACAACGCCGAGGAGATGCGCCGCAAGCAGACCAAGTGGTGGCGCTGGCTGGGCGCGGAGTCCCCGGACGGGGCCGGGGCGGTCGGCGCCTTCCGCAGCGCCAACGGCGTCTACCGGCCCACCCAGGACTCGGTGATGCGCACCCTCGGCGGGGCGTACAACCTGCCCTCGCGGGAGGCGATCATCGAGGAGATCTACCGGCGGGTCAGGCCCGCCGACGACCCGTCGCCGGCGCCCGGCGACGTCACCGGCCGCCCCCGGCTGGAGGTCCGGCCGCTCCCGCTGGCCGGGGCCCGGCAGCTGCGGGTGGACTGGACGGTGGACGGCGCCCCCGTCGAGCCGCAGGCGGCGGACCGCAGCTGGCTGGACACCGCGGCGCTGACCCTGGAGCCCGGGCACGGCGCGACCGTCACGGCGACCGTCCGGGACACCACCGACTGGGTCCGCGACGAGGCCTTCCGGGACCGCTACATGACCCGCTCGGTCTCCTGGACGGTGGTCGGCTGAGCGCCGCGCGGGGCGGATGGTTCGTGTCCGTCCTCCTGACCCCGCGCTAGGCGTTCAATGATGGGATGACTAATCTGGGGCCACTATGACCGTGGAGCCCGCCAGTTCAGCCCGCCCCCTGTCCGCCCCCGCTCCCCGGGCCGGCGCCGGCCCCGCCCCCGGTCCCGCGGCCGCCCACCCCCCGGGTGGGCGGGCCGCCTGGCTCGCCTGGTCCATCGGCGTCAGCGTCTACGTCCTGGCCGTCATCCACCGCACCAGTCTCGGCGTCGCCGGCCTGGACGCCGCCGACCGCTTCGGCATCGGCGCCTCCGCGCTCTCCACCTTCTCGATCCTCCAGGTCCTCGTCTACGCCGCCATGCAGGTCCCCGTCGGCCTGCTGGTCGACCGGTTCGGACCGCGCCGGGTGCTGCTGCTCGGCGTGGTGCTGCTCAGCACCGGCCAGCTCGCCTTCGCCTTCTCCGACTCCTTCGGCCCCGCGCTCGCCTCCCGGGCCGTGCTCGGCTGCGGCGACGCCATGACCTTCATCAGCGTGCTGCGGATCGCCGCCCGCTGGTTCCCCGCCGCCAAGAACCCGCTGGTCGCCCAGCTGACCGGCCTGGCCGGGATGAGCGGCAACCTGGTCACCACCGTCGTCCTCGCCCAGGCGCTGCACAGCGAGGGCTGGACGCCCACCTTCACCGCCATCGCGCTGCTCGGCGTCGGCGTCTTCGCGCTCGTCGCGCTCTTCCTCCGGGAGTCGCCGGACGGGCCCTCCGCGGCGGCGCCCGCCGCCCGGCCGAGCCTCGGCATCGCCCGCCAGGTGCGGGAGACCTGGCGGGAGCCGGGCACCCGGCTGGGGCTCTGGATCCACTTCACCACCCAGTTCCCGGGCAACGCCTTCGGCCTGCTCTGGGGCCTGCCCTACCTCGTCGAGGCCCAGGGCATGACCCGCGCCGCGGCCGGCGGCCTGCTCACCCTGCTGGTGCTCTCCAACATGAGCTTCGGCTTCCTCTTCGGCCGCGTCCTGTCCCGCACCGCCCGGGCCCGGATGCCCATCGTGCTCACCGTCATCGCCGCCACCGCGCTGCTGTGGGGAGTGGCGCTCGCCTGGCCCGGCGGCCACCCGCCGCTCTGGCTGCTGGTCGCGGTCGTCCTGGTGATGGGCAGCAACGGCCCCGCCTCACTGGTCGGCCTCGACTACGCCCGCGCCCGCAACCCCGTCGAACGCCTCGGCACCGCCTCCGGCATCGTCAACATGGGCGGCTTCATCGGCACGATGATCACCCTCTTCGGCATCGGCGTCCTCCTGGACGCCCTCAGCCCGCCCGGCGCCGACACCTACGCGGCGAGCGCCTTCCGCTGGGCGTTCTGCTGGCAGTACGTGCCGCTGGCGGCGGGGACCCTGATGATCCTGCGGCTGCGGAAGAAGCTCGCGGCGGTGCCTGCGTAGGGTTTCTGGCCTGCGGAAACGTGATTACTATCGGTCTCACTGATGGTTACCGAGCGCAGGTCGACGATGCGCGTGTTCTCCGGCTTCACCACTTTGTGCGCGTCGCTGGGGTTGCCGCGCCCGAGGATCCGGCACACGTCCGCCGTGACGAACCACGGCTCGCCGTCGATCATCACGACCCTGATCGGCTGGCCCGTGACCGGGAAGCTCGACCGGACCAGCACCATCGTCTGTTCGTCGTCCATCGGGACGCCCCTCCTTCTTCCGGGTGACACTGCCCGGATCAACGAGGCCGAACGGAAGGGGCTACTGGTCCCAACCTGACGCACGGGAGCACGAGGCGCACTCGCCCGGCGTGCACGGTGCGTGTACGCCGGGCGGGTGATGGCCTGGGGCTACGGGGTGACGGAGAAGTTGGCCAGGACGCGGTCGGCCAGCTCCTTGTCCCCCTCGACGGTCACCGGGCCCGGGCGGCCGCGGCCGCAGGCGAGGCGGACGTAGGTCTCCCAGTCGAGGGTGAGCTGGACGTCGGGGGCGAGGCTGATGGACTCGTCGACGGTGCCCCGCCCGGCGGAGTCGACGCGCACGGTGCGCAGGAACTCGACCGGGCCGGTGACGTCGACGACCAGGGAGGTGCCGGCCGGGGCGCCGGCCGCGTGGGCGACGGCCTTCGGCAGGCCCTGCAGCAGGACGTCCCGGGTGACCAGCGCCGCGGGGGAGTCGAGGTCGCCGGGGACGCCGAGGGCGCGGCGGAGGTCCTGCTCGTGCACCCAGACGTCGAAGGCGCGCAGCCGCAGCAGCTCGTGGTACGGGATGTCGCGGCTCTGCGGGCCGGCCGGCCAGCGGACCGGCTCGTTGGGCATCTGCTTGGCGTTCCGCAGCGCGCGGGAGCGGCGGATGATCGTGTACTCCAGCTCGCTGGTCATCTCCAGGGCGGTGTGGCAGCGGCGCTTGTCGACGGGCAGTTCGAGGTAGCGGGCGGCCTCGGTGGTGACGTGGCGCAGGTCGCGGGGGAGGGAGTGGATCGGGCGGGGGTCGCCGAGGAGCTCGGACTCGACGGCGATCACGTGCGAGACGATGTCGCGGACCGACCAGCCGGGGCACTCGGTGGCCCGGTTCCAGGAGCCCTCGGGCAGCGGGGTCACCAGTTCGGATATCGCCTCGATCGACTGGGTCCACGCCTCGGTGTAAGCCTGCACGGTCTGGTTGTCCGTCACGGGAATCTCCGGCCCTCCGTCAGCTGCCTTGCCACGCGTGCCCGCGGCTTCCTGGGTCCGCCGGGATATCCGGCTTCCGGGCGCACACGCTAACCGCACGTTACGCTGCCGGGTGAGAGCAGGGCAGCGCTTTCGGGTGACGATCGTAGGACTCTTGCCGTGGACGGTGGTACTGTGCGCGCTTCATTGATCCAACTCGCGGTCTCCGACGCCGAGCCCCCGGCCGAGCGGCGGGCCCGCGCGGCCGCGCTGGTGCGGGCGCAGCGGGGAGCGGACCTGGTGGTCCTGCCCGAGCTGTGGCCGCTCGGCGGATTCGCCTACGACCTCTGGTCGGACGGTGCCGAGACGCTGGACGGGCCGACCTCGGACGCGATGGCGGCGGCGGCCCGGGCGGCGGGGGTCTGGCTGCACGCCGGTTCGATCGTCGAGCGCGATCCGGACGGGCCGATCTACAACACCTCGCTGCTGTTCGCCCCGGACGGCGAGCTGGTGCACACCTACCGCAAGATCCACCGCTTCGGCTTCGACAGCGGCGAGGCGGTGGTGATGGGTGCCGGGCAGGAGATCGTCACCGCGGCCACCGATGTCGGCACGCTGGGCCTGGCGACCTGCTACGACCTGCGGTTCCCGGAGCTGTTCCGGGCGCTGCTGGACGCGGGCGCGCAGGTGCTGGTGGTGCCGGCGGCCTGGCCGGAGCGGCGGCGGGAGCACTGGACGCTGCTGAACCGGGCGCGCGCGGTGGAGGAGCAGGCGTACGTGCTGGCCTGCAACACGGCGGGGACGCACGGCGGGGTCGAGCAGGCGGGCCACAGCATCGCGGTGGACCCGTGGGGCCGGGTGCTGGCCGAGGCGGGGGCCGGGGAGGAGGTGCTGACCGTGGAGTTCGACCCGGCGGAGGTGGCGAAGGCGCGCGCCGAGTTCCCGGTGCACCGGGACCGGCTGCTGGGGATCCCGGCGCCGGTGCAGCGCTGACGGGGGCGTTCCGGGCGTTTCCGGCGGCCGGGCGCGCAGGGGGCGCGCCGGGGCGTATGGGGGGCTTGTACACGTCGGTGTCCTTTTTGAGAAGATGAGCCTTCGTCGTGTTACCAGCCCGTACGTCGCCGGTCTGTTCCCGTCAGGCCGTCCAGCCCGCCCGAGGAGGTCGCGCGCATGTTCGGCACCGACGCGGGCGACACCCGTCCCGTGATCCAGCGCAACAGCCTGCGGGAGCAGATCGCCGGCGCGCTGCGCGAGGAGATGATGGCCGGCCGGCTGGCGGCCGGGCGGAACTTCACCGTCAAGGAGATCGCCGAGCTGTACGGGGTCTCGGCGACCCCGGCCCGGGAGGCGCTGGTCGACCTCTCCGCGCAGGGGCTGCTCCGGGCCGAGCACCACCGGGGCTTCACCGTTCCCGAGTTCGGCTGGGACGACTTCCGGGAGATCTTCGAGACCCGGGTGCTGATCACCGACAGCTACTACCGGCGGCTGGCCGTCGACCCCGGTCGGCCGGACGAGAGCCGGCTGGCCTCGCTGCGCCGCCGGGCGGACGCGGCGGCGCGGGCGGCCCGGGCCGGGAACCTGGACGTGATGGTGGGCTGCGACCGCCGCTTCTGGCAGGAGGTCGGCGGGCTGATGGGCAACCGCCGGATGGCCGACTACCTGGACTGGCTGCGGGTGCAGTCGTGGATGTTCGCCGCGCGGTACCTGCGGTCGATGCCCCAGCTGGGCGGGGTCTGCTGGGACGGCCACCTGGACCTGGTGGAGGCGGTCGAGGCGCGCGACGTGCCGCGCTCGCACCGGATCATCTGCGAGTACAACCTCTTCACCGTCGGGCTGCTGGCCGAACTGGCCGGCGAGTCGGTGGAGACCGTGAAGGTGCTGCCGCTGCTGACCGGGCGCCCGCTCGGCACTCCGGCCGCCCCGTCCGCCCTGGCGGGCCCGGACGTCGCGGCGGGCCCGGAGGCCGCGGCCGCGCCGCCCGGCACCCCGGAGGACGCCCCGCCGGGGAAGACCGGGGCGGGCCCCGGGTCCGGCGCCGCCGAGGCGCTCCGCCCGGAGGAGCCCGCCCGACCCGCGGAGCCGGGCCGCGCGGCCGGCGGCACCCGGGGCCGGGACGGCGAGCTCGGCCGGGAACTGGGCCGCGAACTGGGCCTGGGGCTCGGCCTGGTGCCGCAGCCGCGCTCGGTCCCGTACGGGCGGTACGGCCGCCGGCTGCCCGACGCGCCGCCGGACCAACTGCCCGGGGGACGGCCCGATCCGCATCGCTCGCCGGGCCGGTAGGGTGGGCGGTCGTCCGTCCCGGCCGCGCCGCGTACCGGCCGTCCGGGCACCGACCCGCCCATCCGCCGTCCGCCGCCGTGCGGCCGGTCCCCCGCGTCCGGAGAGGAAGAGCCGGCCATGGCCTGCGACCTCTGGCTCGTCCCGCTGGTGGACGTGCTGAGCCACAGCCCCGACAACCCCTTCCGGGACGACCTCGCGCTCTACAACCAGGTGCTGGCCTCGCGCGGTCTGCCCGAGATGCCGGTCTACCGGTTCGTGCCGGGGCACAGCGGGGCGGTCGAGCCGATAGCCGCCTTCGACTACGACTCGCTGCACTTCCTGCGCCGGGCCTACCTGCTGGGCCTGACCGGCCTGGACATCACGCCGGTCGACGCGCTCGGCGGCGACTACGAGCAGCTGCTGGAGATGTTCGAGAGCAGCGCCGAGCAGTCGCACCTGGTCTGGCACTTCGACCACGCCGGCGCGTACGTGCCGATCGAGTTCGCCGCCCCGCTGGTGGAGGAGTCGCTGCTCGCCTCGGGCGGCCCGCTCGGCTCCAGCCACGGGCTGCTGCGCGAGCTGCGGGCCGTCGCCCCGGCGCTGGGCATCGACCCGCTCGACCCGCCCGCGCCGACCCGGCCGCTCGGCCCGACCGGCCTGGAGCAGCCGTTCGGCCCGCCGCTGGACGACCTGCACCCGTTCGCCCGGGAGCGGCACGCCTGGGCGGGCCTGTACGCGGCGGCGACCCGGAGCCTGCACCAGGGCTCGATGATCGTCTTCGCCTGAGCCGACCCGACCCGACCAGGCCTCCGCCCACCCACTCGGCACGGCCCGGCCCCGGGCTCCGGGGACGGGCCGGGTCCGGTCGGCCCGTCCGACTACCGCAGCGGTCCCTCCGGCGGCCGCTGGCGCGGCATGGTGGGCCTGGTCCCCGGCGGCGGCAGCACCCGCACCTGGGCGCCGACGCCCGGCTCGCTGCGCCCGCCCCAGCTGCCGGCCACCTGGGTGGGCAGCTGGGTCATCCCGGCCCGGAACTCCAGCATCCACTCCGAGGTCTCGGTGCGGACCATGTCCGAGACGTCCTCGCAGAAGCGCCGCAGCACCCCGAGGCACCGCTCGGCGGCCTCGCCCGCGGTGCCCTCGGTGGGGCCGAGCACCTCCCGGACGCACTCCGAGGCCCAGTCGAACTGGAAGGCCTCCAGCCGGCGCTGCAGCGCCTGGGCGGTGGAGACGTCGCGCATCCAGCCGGAGGTCAGGCCGAACGCCCGGTCCGCGCCGTAGCAGGCGGCGGCCAGCGCCAGCCCGACGTAGCCCCAGCCGGTGGCGTTGTCGACGGTCCCGGTGAGGTCGACCAGCGGGGCGGTGACCCCGCCGACCGCGAAGCCGGCCGAGCCGAAGCGCAGCAGCCGCGCCCAGCGGCGCTTCCAGATCCGGTCCCGGCGGTACCACTCGACGGCCTCGACCGCCCGCTCCTCGGACCAGCGGTACAGCTCCTCCAGCCGCTCGGCGGGCTCGCCCCAGTCCCCGAGGGGGAACTGGCGGGTGCTGAGATCGGACCGGCGGCGGGTCGAGGCGCGGCGCGCCACGGTCGTGGCGGGCGGGTCCTCCTCACCGATCTCCTTGCCCCAGGCACTCTCCTCGGGCTGCATTTCCGGCTGGCTCACCTGTGGGGCTCCCTGTGGCGGGCGGACTGCTGGTCTGGCTGGTTCCGACTCTGCGCGGACTGACGTGTCATCGGCCTGACGGCTCGTGAAACGACGGACAACGCGGCGGCCACACCGCCGGTCCCGGAGCGCGCTGGGTGCCCCGGGGCGGCGTCACCGGCGGCTGCCGGTAGTGGTCCAACAGCACTTCTTACCGCCAAATGGCTTACCGTGTGGCCGCTTCGCCAATGATCGTTACCGGATTCGGCCACCGGATCCCGAGGTGGGAGGGTTGCGGCGGTCGGCGGGATTTCACCCGTCCGAGCGAGGCTTCGGTGACCCGCCGTCCTGACCCGGACACCGTGTGATGATCATCGGACCCCGGAGTCGGAGGATCCTCCGAGGCCGTACGCGCCCCGGCGGCCCGCGGCTGTCTCTTCCTACGGGACCGGAGAGCGGCCGGAACCGGCCACCGGCTACCCTTGCGCAGCGTGAAGGTCCTCGTCATCGGCGGCGGCGCCCGCGAACACGCCCTGTGCCGCTCTCTGTCCCAAGATCCCGCCGTGACCGAGCTGCACTGCGCCCCGGGCAACGCCGGGATCGCGCAGGTGGCGACGGTCCACCCGGTCGACCAGCTGGACGGCGCGCAGGTCACCGCGCTCGCCCGCGGGCTCGGCGTCGAACTGGTCGTGGTCGGCCCGGAGGCCCCGCTGGTCGCGGGCGTCGCCGACGCCGTGCGCGCGGCCGGCATCGCGGTGTTCGGCCCGTCCGCCGAAGCGGCCCTGCTGGAGGGCTCCAAGGCCTTCGCCAAGGACGTGATGGCCGCCGCCGGCGTGCCCACCGCCCGCTCCTACGTCTGCACCACCCCCGCCGAGGCCGCGGAGGCGCTGGACGCCTTCGGCGCCCCGTACGTGGTCAAGGACGACGGCCTGGCCGCCGGCAAGGGCGTCGTGGTCACCTCCGACCGCGAGGAGGCGCTGGCCCACGCCGCCGCCTGCGAGCAGGTGGTGATCGAGGAGTACCTGGACGGCCCCGAGGTCTCGCTCTTCGCGATCACCGACGGCAGCACCGTGCTGCCGCTCCAGCCGGCCCAGGACTTCAAGCGCGCCCTGGACGGCGACCAGGGGCCGAACACCGGCGGCATGGGCGCCTACTCGCCGCTGCCCTGGGCGCCCGAGGGGCTGGTCGAGGAGGTCCTGGCGACCGTCCTGCAGCCGACCGTGGACGAGCTGCGCCGCCGCGGCACCCCGTTCTCCGGGCTGCTCTACGCGGGCCTGGCGCTGACCTCGCGCGGCACCCGGGTGATCGAGTTCAACGCCCGCTTCGGCGACCCGGAGACCCAGGTCGTGCTGGCCCGGCTGCGCACCCCGCTGGCCGGCGTCCTGCACGCCTCGGCGACCGGCACGCTGGACCAGCTGGAGCCGCTGCGCTGGGACGAGGGCGCCGCGGTCACCGTGGTGATCGCCGCCGAGGGCTACCCGGCGGCGCCGCGCACCGGCGACCCGATCGAGGGCCTGGCCGAGGCGGAGGCCGCCGACGGCACCGCCTACGTGCTGCACGCCGGGACGAAGGCGGCCGAGGACGGCCGGGTGCTGAGCGCCGGCGGCCGGGTGCTGTCGGTCACCGCGACCGGGGCTGGGCTCGCCGAGGCGCGCGAGCGGGCCTACCGGGCGGTGGAGCGGATCTCCCTGGCCGGCGGCCAGCACCGCGGCGACATCGCGCTGAAGGCCGCGCAGTAGCCCCCGCGCACCCCTGCTCCGCCCCGGGCCCCCGGCACGCGATCCGCGCGCCGGGGGCCCGGGCGTTCGCCGCCCCGAGGGCGACCCCCGGTGAGTCCCGTGAGCCCCGCGGGCCCCGTGGACAACCCCCATGGACGCAGCGCCGTCCGGGCGTTTCGGGTACCGGTGGGGCCGGAGCGGCTTCCGGGGCCGGCGCACCGTTCGGCGCCCGGAATCCAGCCCATCGAGTGACAGCGGCCGCATCCGGCTGACGTAACCGGGCGCCCGGCCTTATGGTGCGCTGGACCACGGCGTCACAGGCCGGGCCGCTTCCGCCCGCCGCCGGGTAACCGCGGTCGCGCGGGGGGATGCTGGACGGCGTCCGGCCGGACCGGACACGCCCGGGCCGCCCGGGACCGCCCAGGGCGGTCGTCCGGAATCCGGGCGGTGTCACCGGGACGAGTGGAACCGGGGCGATCCGGAACACCCACCCGGACCCCGGCGTCGAAAATGTCAGAAGCGCCACGCAGCATGACGACCGGGGCTCGGCCGCCGCCGCTTCCCGGTCGGAACTGTTCGTTTCGAATCGGCTCAGGGGCCCGTACCGGGCGCCCGAGGGCTCCGAAGGGGGTGCCGCACCGTATGGCCGCTGTCGACACCGCGCGCGCTCACGCCCAGGCGGTCCTGCGGATCCGAGGACTCGCCCTGGCCGCCGCCGCGCTGCCCGCCGCCACCGCGGTGGTCCTGCTCGCCGGCCGGCTCACCGGCCGGATCGGCGCCCCCGGCTCCTCCGACGCCGCCGGCTGGGACCTCGCCCGCTGGATCGTCTGCGCGGTGGCCGCGCTCACCCTGCTGGTGGCCGCCGCGGCCGCCCGCGGGTACCGCCGGGCCGTCCCGCCGCAGACCCCGGCCGTACCGCTCGGCCGCGCCCAGGCCCCCGAGCTGTACCGGCTGATCGACGACCTGGCCGACCGGCTGGAGGTCCCCGCGCCCTCGGCCGTCGCGCTCACCCCGGACTGCGACAGCTGGCTGGAGGACGTCCCCGCGCCGCGGCCCCGCCGCCGCGCCCGCACCGGCGGCGACGCCCCGCCCGCGCCGGTCCTGGTGATCGGCTCACCCTTCCTCTGGTGGATGCGGGCCGGCGAGCTGCGCGCCCTGCTCGCCCCGGTGGTGGCCGGCACCGCGGCCGCCGCCGACCCGGAGATCGCCGCCGCCCGCCGCTTCCTGCGGGCCCTCGACGCCAGCCTGGACGCCGGCCCCGCCCCCGGCCCGTCCGGCGCCCCCGGCCCGGGCGAGCCGCGCCCGCCCCGGCGCCGCCCGGCCGCGCTCACCGAGCGGATCACGGACCGGATCACCCGCCGGCTGCTCGGCGCCTGCCGCGAGCACGCCGCCGAGCTGGAGCGCTCCGTCGCGGGCTGGGCCTCCGAACAGGCCCGCGGCGTCGACTACGGCCTGCGGATCGCCGCCCAGGAGCAGGTCGGCCTCGCCTACGCGGGCTGGGACCGGCTGCTCACCCGGGTCGCGCTGCCCGCCTGGCGGCTCGGCCGGCACCCCGCGCACCTCAACGCGGGCGTGGTCGCCGCGCTCACCGAACTGTCCCGGCGCGACCGGCTGGCCGACGGCTACGGCAGCCGGCTCGGCGACCGCCCGGCCTGCGACCTGCTGGAGGAGCCCGGCGCGGTGGACGCCGCGGTCTCCCGGCTCGCCGCCGAGCTGTTCTTCGGCGCGCCCGCCTCCGGCGGCTGGCGCGAGCTGGAGTGGTCCGACTACCCGGCGGACGTGGTGGACGCCGGCTGGCGGGCCCGCGCCGCCGCCCTGCAGTCCGCCCTGGACCTGCTCGCCCCGCAGGCCCGCCCCGGCGCCCCGACGCTGACCCGGCTGCTGGGCCGGCTCGCCGACGGCGACGGCGAGCGGCTGGCCGCCGCCCTCGCCGCCCGCCCGGCCCGCACCGCCGCGCCCGCGCCGCTGCTCGAACCGGTCCGCACCGGGCGGGACGTGCTGGTCGACCACGTCACCGCGATGGTCTGCTGCGCCGCCGTGGACACCGCGGGCGCCGTCCCCGGCCTCGACTGGCTGGACGGCCCGGTGCTGCTGCTCGGCGGCGTCCGCCGCACCGACCTCGCCGAACCGGTCGCCCAGGCCGTCGAACAGGGCCAGGACGGCCCGCTGCGGGCCTGGCTGGACGCCGCCGACGTCCGGTTGGAGAAGCCCGTCCGGCTCTGACCATCACCCTCCCCATCACCCTCCCGAGGGGCGCGAAGCCCACCCGTGAGCGCCCCCGGCCGAACCGGCCGCCCCGGGTCTTCGCAGGCCGGAGGCCCTCCCCGGGCGGGCCCGGAAGATTCCCGCCACCAGTTGCTACCGCGGGGTGACGCAGCGCCAGCACGGTGTGGTGTATTAGTCCGCACGCACATCCGGGAGGCACATGCCACCCCGGCGGAGGTGCACCTGGGAGGGGCGCGCGTGGGGACCGAACTCAACCGCCGCTGGGAGTCCGGGACGCACGCGCACAGCGTCTCCGACCCCTTCGGCCAGGGCCCGCTGCCCTGGCTGCGCAGCCCCGACCGGTACCTCGCCGGCACCGGGGGCGACGTCCCCTGGTACGTCTCGGTGGACGCCCCGGGGCAGCGCCCGCTGGCCGCCGGGGTACGCGGCAAGCCCGCGGTCGGCACCCCGCTGAGCGCCAACGACGAGGAACAGCAGATCAAGGGCTTCGCCTCGGCCGGAGTGGTCCGCCCCGGCGGCTCGGTGGACCTGCGGGTCACCGTCAACCCGCCCCGGGAGTTCACCGTCGACGTCTTCCGGATCGGCCACTACGCGGGCGACGGCGCCCACCACATGACCTCCAGCCCGAATATCGCCGGCATGGTCCAGCCGGCCCCGATGGTGGTCGGCCGGACCGTCTCCTGCCACCACTGGTGGCACACCTGGCGGCTGCAGATCCCGCAGCACTGGCGGCCCGGGGCCTACGTCGCGGTGCTCACCACCGCCGACATGCTGCACCGCAGCCACATCCCCTTCACCGTCCGCGACTTCGCGGACCAGACCCGCGCCGCCGAACTGCTGCTGGTGGTCCCGGACGTCACCTGGCAGGCGTACAACCTCTTCCCCGAGGACGGCCGCAGCGGCGCCAGCCTCTACCACGCCTGGGACGGCGGCCTGCTGGTCGGCGAGACCGAGGCGGCCGTCACCGTCTCCTTCGACCGCCCGCACGCCACCGCCGGGCTCCCGCTGCACGTCGGCCACGCCTACGACTTCATCCGCTGGGCCGAGCGCTACGGCTACGACCTCTCCTACGCCACCGCCACCGACCTGCACGCCGGACTGGTCGACGCCTCCCGGCACAAGGCGCTGGTCTTCCCGGGCCACGACGAGTACTGGTCCGAACCGATGCGCCGCGCCGCCGAAGGGGCCCGGGACGGCGGCACCTCGCTGGTCTTCCTCTCCGCCAACACCATGTACTGGCGGGTCGAGCTGAGCCCCGGCCCCTCCGGCGAGCCCCACCGGATGCTCAACTGCCGCAAGCGCCAGAAGGTCGGCCCCGACGACCCGGCCGCCGGGGCGCCCGGCGCCGCCAGCGCGCTGTGGCGCGACGCCGGCGAGCCGGAGCAGCACCTGCTCGGCGTCCAGTACTCCGGCCGGGTCGCCACCGCCGTCCCGCTCGTCGCCCGGCACACCGCGCACTGGTTCTGGGCCGGCACCGGCCTCCACGAGGGCGACGGGCTGCCCGGACTGGTGGCCGGCGAGGCGGACCGCTACTACCCCAAGGTCGCCCTGCCCGGGCACACCGAACGGGTGCTGCTGGCCCACTCCCCGTACCAGGACCCGGCCGGGCGCACCCGCTACCAGGAGACCTCGCTCTACCGGGCGCCCAGCGGCGCCTACGTGTTCGCCGCCGGCACCTTCGCCTGGTCGCCCGCGCTGGACCGCCCGGGGCTCACCGACGAGCGGATCCAGCGCGCCACCGCCAACCTGCTGGACCGGCTCTGCAAGAACGGCTGAACGGCCTCACGGACGGACCTCGGACCGGCCCGGGCGAGGGGTCGTGACAGACTCGACCCCAGTGACCTCCCCTTTCGCGCCGCACCGCCCGCGAACGACCCCTGAGGACTGAGACGACCTTGAGCGGATTTGTCACCAAGCCCGAGCCGGTCCAGGTGCCCGGCCTGGTCCACCTGCACACCGGCAAGGTGCGCGACCTGTACCGCACCGAGTCGGGTGACCTCGTGATGGTCGCCAGCGACCGCACGTCCGCCTACGACTGGGTGCTGCCCAACGAGATCCCGGACAAGGGCCGCATCCTCACCCAGCTCTCGCTGTGGTGGTTCGAGCGGATCGCGGACCTCGTGCCCAACCACGTGATCTCCACCGAGGTCCCGGCCGGCGCCCCGGCCGACTGGAAGGGCCGCACCCTGATCTGCCGCAGCCTGGACATGATCCCGGTCGAGTGCGTGGCCCGCGGCTACCTGGCCGGCTCCGGCCTGGAGGAGTACCGCGACTCCCGCACCGTCTGCGGCATCGCCCTGCCCGAGGGCCTGGACGACGGCTCCGAGCTGCCCGCCCCGGTCTACACCCCCGCGCTCAAGGCCGAGGTCGGCGAGCACGACGAGAACGTCCCCTACGAGGAGACCGCCCGCCGGATCGGCGCCGAGCTGGCCGCCCAGCTGCGCCAGACCACCCTGGCCGTCTACTCCCGGGCCCGGGACATCGCCCGCGACCGGGGCATCGTCCTGGCCGACACCAAGTTCGAGTTCGGCCTGCTGGACGGCGAGCTGGTGATCGGCGACGAGGTGCTGACCCCGGACTCCTCGCGGTTCTGGCCGGCCGACCAGTGGGAGCCGGGCCACCCGCAGCCCTCCTTCGACAAGCAGATCATCCGCGACTGGCTGACCTCCCCGGCCTCCGGCTGGGACCGCCGCGGCGAGCAGCCGCCGCCGGAGCTGCCCGCCGAGGTGGTCGAGAAGGTCCGCGCCAAGTACGTCGAGGCCTACGAGCGGCTGACCGGCCTCAGCTGGGCCTGAGCCGCGGGGCGGCGCGAGCGCCCGCGGGCCCGGCGGTCAGATCCAGCCGTGCTCGCGGGCGATCCGCACCGCCGCGTGCCGGTTCTCCGCGCCCAGCTTGGCGGCGGCCGCGGACAGGTAGTTGCGGACCGTGCCCTGGGAGAGCGAGGCCCGCTCGGCGATCTCGGCGATCGAGGTGCCGTCCGCGGCGAGCTCCAGCACGTCCGTCTCGCGCGGGGTCAGCGGGCTCTCCCCGGCGGCTATCGCGTCCGCCGCCAGCTCCGGGTCCACGTACCGGCCGCCGGCCCGGACGGTCCGGATGATCCCGGCGAGGTCGGCCGCCGAGACCGTCTTCGGCAGGAAGCCCCGGACGCCGACCTCCAGGGCCCGCTTCAGGTAGCCCGGGCGGCCGTGGCCGGTGACGATCATGCAGCGGCAGTCCGGCAGCAGTGCGCGCAGGCGGGTGGCCACCTCGATCCCGTCCAGGCCGGGCATCTGCAGGTCGAGCACCGCGATGTCCGGCCGGTGCGCCTGGGCCATCGCCACCGCCTCCGTGCCGGAGGCGGCCTGGGCGACCACCGCGATGTCCTCCTCCAGCGAGAGCAGCGCGGCCAGCGCGCCGCGGATCAGGTGCTCGTCGTCGGCGAGCAGGACGCGGACGGGCGCGGTCTCGGTCATCGGCGGGGCCTTCCGTGCGGTGGTTCTCAGAGCGGGACGCTGGCGAGCAGCCGGAAGCTGCCCGGCGCGGCCTGCGGGAGGGTCAGGTCGCCGTCGTGGGCGGCGAGCCGCTCGCGCAGTCCGCGCAGCCCGGTGCCGCTGCCCTGGGAGGGCAGCGGCACGGCCGGCACCCCGTCATTCTCCAGCTCCAGCACCGCCCGGTCGTCCTCCCGGCGGAGCCGGATCGAGCAGCGGCCCGCCTCGCTGTGCCGCAGGACGTTGGTGGTGGCCTCGCGGATCACCCAGCCGAGCACCGACTGGACCGGGGCGGGCAGCCGGTCGGCGTCCTCGCCGAGGTCGATCTCGCAGGCCACGTCGGCGGAGCGGAGCACCGCGCGGGCGCCGATCGCCTCCGCGTGCAGGTCCGCCGTGCGGTAGCCGCGGACCACGTCGCGGACCTCGCGCTGGGACTCCTGGGCGATCTGCTGGACCTCGGCCATCTGGTCGGCGGCCTCCGGGCGGCCGCGCCGGGACAGCTGGACGGCCAGCTCGCTCTTGAGCGCGATGGTGGTGAGGTTGCGGCCCATCACGTCGTGCAGGTCGCGGGAGAACCGCAGCCGCTCCTCGGCGACGGCCAGCCGGGCCTGGGCCTCGCGGGCCGCGTCCAGCTCCCAGACCACCGACTGCAGCCAGGCGAAGCTGCGGCAGCTGGAGCCGACGAAGAGCATCACCAGTCCGCTGCCGGTCAGGACCCCGAGGGAGGTCCCCGGGGTGGCGCCGGTCAGCAGCATCGCGGGGAGGACGGCCAGCAGGCCGGCGGCCCCGGCGAGGGCGGCCCGGCGCGGGGGCAGTCCGACCGAGAACGGGCCGAAGGCGGAGAACAGCATGGTGCTGGCGACCGGGACGGTGAAGACCGCCTCCTCCGCGGCGGAGGCCGCGCCGACCCGCGGGCCGAGCAGCAGCACCGCCCAGGAGCCGGCCACCGCGACGCCGCCGGTGAGGGCGAGCCAGCGCAGGTGGTCGGTGGGCCGCTTCAGGTAGTGGTCCAGCGAGGTGCGGTAGGCCCGCAGGGTGACCAGGGTCTGGGCGAACCCGAGCACCAGGGCGACCCGGGCGGCGGGGTGGTCGCGGTAGTCCGGGTCGGCCGAGTTGATCAGCAGCGTGACCGGCAGCGGGGCGAGCGCCATCAGGTAGAGCGACCAGCGCAGGTAGAGCTCGGAGCGCTGGGGCTTGGAGCAGCCCTTCCACGCGCGTACCGGATTCGCGACGCCCATCTGCCCTGCTCCCCGTTCGATCATGATCCTGCCGATGCCTTCCTACCAGAGGCGGAACGGGGAGCGGGCCTTCGGTTCCCGCTGCGCCGGCGGTCGGCGGCGCGGGTCGGCGGCCAGGCCGGCGGCGCGGGTCAGCGGCGCGGCTCCCAGCGGAAGTAGCGGACGGCGCCCCAGACCGCGAGGACGAGCCAGATGCCGCCGGTGACCAGGTGCGGAGCGGCGGTGGCCCAGCTGCCGGCGAAGCCGGTCGGGGCGGCGGAGCCGTCGGTGCCGAACCAGCCGACCCGGACCAGCTGGAAGGCCGGGGTGGTGGGCAGCATCCGGCAGATGTCGGCGAGCTGGGACGGCATGACCTCCAGCGGGACGAACAGGCCGGAGCCGAACTGGGTGAGCAGCAGGATCGGCATGGTGGTGATGCCGGCGCTCTCCACGGTGCGGGTGAAGGCGCTGGAGAGGGCGGCCAGTGCCATCAGCGTCGCGACGACCAGGACCAGGCCGACGGCCAGCAGGACCGGGTTGACCGGGGCGGTGAGGTCCAGGGCGGAGGCGCCGACGACACCGATCACGGTGCACATCAGCAGCGCGAGGCCGACCGAGGGGACGGCGGTGCCGGCCAGGATCTCCAGGTCCCGGGCCTCGCCGGTGCGCAGCCGCTTGAGCACCAGCTCGCCGCGGCGGGCCACGTAGGCGGCGGTGAGGTTGTAGTAGACGACGAAGGCCAGCACCATCCCGACCGCGCCGTTGACCAGCAGCGAGTCGACGTCGAGGCCGGGGTTGGTCTCGGCCTGCTGCTGGAGCACGTTCTGCAGCCCGAAGATCAGGAGCAGCGGCAGCAGGACGGCGGTGAACAGGGCGGTCCGGTTGCGCAGCAGCAGGATGCCCTCGGCCCGGCCCAGGGAGAGCAGCCGGCGGACGGAGGTGCTCTTCGGCCCGGTGGCGGTGGCGGCGGTGGCGGTGGTCATCGGGCGAGTCCGATCAGCTTGCGGCGGGCGGGGGGAGCGGCGGGGGTGTCGGCCGGGGGCTGGTGGGCGGCCTCGGAGGCGATCGCGAGGAAGGCCTCCTCCAGCGAGGCGCTGCGGGCGTCCAGGGCGTCGAGCGCGATGCCGTGGTGGGCGGCCCAGCCGAGCAGCTCGGTCAGGGTGGCCTGGAGGTGCGGCGTCTGGACGGTGACCTTGCGGCCTTCGGCGGTCAGCGCGGCGCCGGCCAGCGGCGGGATCGAGGTGCCGGTGAACTCGGGGAGCTCGAAGGAGATCCGGGACGGCCGCCCGGCGATCACCTCGGCCACCGTGCCGTCGGCGACGATCCGGCCGCCGTGCATGATCGCCAGCCGGTCGGCCAGCTCCTCGGCCTCCTCCAGGTAGTGCGTGGTGAGCAGCACCGTGGTGCCCTCGGCGCGCAGCTCGCGGACCAGCCGCCAGACCGCCGCGCGGGCCTCCGGGTCGAGGCCGGTGCTCGGCTCGTCCAGGAACAGCACCTCGGGCCGGCCGAGCAGGGCCATCGCCAGGTCGAGGCGGCGGCGCTCGCCGCCGGAGAGCTGCTTGACCCGGACGTCGCGGCGCCGGCCGAGGTCGACCAGCTCCAGGGCCTCGTCCAGCGGGCGGGCGTGGCTGGTGGCGCCGGCCCAGGCGCGGCCGGTCTCGGCGACGGTGAGGTCGCCGGGGAAGCCGCCCTCCTGGAGCATGATGCCGATCCGGGGCCGGACGGCGGCGCGCTCGCGGTACGGGTCGCGGCCGAGCACCCGGACCCGGCCCCTGGTCGGGGTGGCCAGGCCCTCGATCAGCTCCATCGTGGAGGTCTTGCCGGCCCCGTTGGTGCCCAGCAGGGCGAAGAGCTCACCGCGGCCGACGGTCAGGTCGACCCCGCGGACGGCGTGGTAGCCGCTGCTGCCGGTGCCGTAGTGGCGGTGCAGGTCGGTGACCTCGATCACATGGTCGCCGGGGCGGTGGGGCTGGCTCGTTTCCATGCCTCAAGCCTCCCGTCGGCCGGTGGCCGGGGGCAGTGCGCGCCTTCATGAGAACCCGGTGCGGATCCACGGGTCCGCACTGACAAATGTCATGGGTGCCGACCGGTGGAAAGGCCCGGGGCGGCGGAAACGCCGAAGGGCCCTCTCGATCGAGAGGGCCCTTCGTACTGGAGCGGACGACGAGATTCGAACTCGCGACCCTCACCTTGGCAAGGTGATGCTCTACCAACTGAGCCACGTCCGCAGGGTGGAACTATGTAATTGTGCTGTGCTCGCGCACTGCGAGCGGACGACGAGATTCGAACTCGCGACCCTCACCTTGGCAAGGTGATGCTCTACCAACTGAGCCACGTCCGCACGGTGCCTGGTGGGGCACCGGCCGCCTCTTCGGATCTCTCCGTTGCGGCGACGAGGATTACTCTACAGCATCCGAAGGGGTGGTCGTCCCGCCCGTCGGGCGAGGGCGGGACGACCGGTGCCCGCGGGCTTCAGTTCGCCTCGGCGAACGCCTCGTACACGTGCTTGGGGATCCGGCCGCGGGCCGGCAGCTCCATGCCGCGGGACTGGGCCCAGGCGCGCACGGCGGCCGGGTCCGGGGTGAGGGCGGTACGGCGGAAGGACTTCCCGGTACGGCTCTGGCGGCGGCCGGCGGCGACGAACGGAGCGAGGGCCTCCCGCAGCTTTTCCGCGTTGTCCACGGACAAATCGATCTCGTACGACTTCCCGTCCACGCCGAAGTGGACGGTTTCCGCGGCGGCGCCGCCGTCCAGGTCGTCGGAGAGCGTGACAACTACACGCTGAGCCATGGGTGTCAATCCTCTCGGGCAATTCGGCCGACAGGGGTGCGGGTGCGCCCCCGGGCCTGATGTGCACCTATCGCGCACGTGCATACGGGCAGGCCGGATGGCCGTGCCGGATACGCAGCACTCGCCGCGGCAGGTGGCCCTATTCTGCACCCGAAGCGGGGAGAAATCGAAGAGTCCGGCTTTCTTTTCCGGATATTCACGTGTCTTCGCCGGGGCGTCGGATACCCGGTGCACTCGGCTGGCCGATCTGTCCGGAGTGCCGGTATTCGGGTGCTCTTCGGCCGTTCCCGCGGCGGCCGCGGAATCCGGCGAAAAGGGGCGTACGGCGGGGGGTCCGGGGCGAGTGGAGGCCTTGCGGCGTAAGGGTCGTGGGTCTACGCGCGTCACTACGCCCGGCCAGCAATCCCACCCGAAACCCCCGGTAGTCTGGAGTTCCCCCGCCTCACGAAGACACCACCGGGAGTGCCAGTGGCACGCGTCGTAGTCGACGTCATGCTCAAGCCGGAGATCCTCGACCCCCAGGGACAGGCGGTGCAGCGTGCACTGCCCCGTCTCGGATTCACCGGGATCTCCGACGTCCGCCAGGGCAAGCGTTTCGAGCTGGAGCTGGAGGGCCCGGTCGACGACGCCGCGCTCGCCCGTATCCGCGAAGCCGCCGAGACCTTTCTCGCCAACACCGTGATCGAGGACTTCACGGTCCGCGTCGAGGAGGAGGGCAAGTGACCACCCGCGTCGGCGTCGTCACTTTCCCCGGCTCCCTCGACGACCGCGACGCCCAGCGCGCGGTCCGCCTCGCCGGCGCCGAGCCGGTCGCCCTCTGGCACCGTGACAAGGATCTCCACCAGGTCGACGCGGTCGTCCTGCCGGGCGGATTCAGTTACGGCGACTATCTGCGCTGCGGTGCGATCTCCCGCTTCTCGCCGGTGATGGACACCGTCATCGAGCAGGCCAGGGCGGGAATGCCGGTTCTCGGTATCTGCAACGGCTTCCAGGTGCTGTGCGAATCGCACCTGCTGCCCGGCGCGCTCACCCGCAACGACTCGCTGCACTTCATCTGCCGCGACCAGAAGCTGCGGATCGAGAACAACGGCACCGCCTGGACCCGCGATTACGCGGTCGGCCAGGAAATCGTCGTACCGCTGAAGAACGGCGAGGGCCGCTTCGTCGCCGAGGAGCGCGTCCTGGACGAGCTGGAGGCCGAGGGCCGGGTGGTCGCCCGTTACCTCGACGTCAACCCCAACGGTTCGTACCGCGACATCGCCGGCATCACCAACGCCGCCGGGAATGTCGTCGGTCTGATGCCGCACCCCGAGCACGCCGTGGAGCCGCTCACCGGTCCCACCACCGAGGGCCTGGGCTTCTTCACTTCCGTCCTGAAGCAGCTGGTGAACGCCTGATGAGCCTCGACACCGTCAAGAACGCCGAGCAGACCCCGGACGCCGCCCAGCCGTGGGCCGAACTCGGCCTCAAGCAGGACGAGTACGCGCGCATCCGGGAGATCCTCGGCCGCCGCCCGACCGGCGCGGAACTCGCGATGTACTCGGTCATGTGGTCCGAGCACTGTTCGTACAAGAGCTCCAAGGTCCACCTGAAGCAGTTCGGCGAGAAGAAGCCCGAGACGGACGCGATGCTCGTCGGCATCGGCGAGAACGCCGGTGTGGTCGACGTCGGCCAGGGCTACGCGGTCACCTTCAAGGTCGAGTCGCACAACCACCCGTCGTACATCGAGCCCTACCAGGGCGCGGCCACCGGGATCGGCGGCATCGTCCGCGACATCCTGGCGATGGGCGCCCGCCCGGTCGCCGTGATGGACCCGCTGCGGTTCGGCGCGGCCGACCACCCGGACACCCGGCGCGTGCTGCCCGGGATCGTCGCGGGCATCGGCGGCTACGGCAACTGCCTGGGCCTGCCGAACATCGGCGGCGAGGTCGTCTTCGACTCCTGCTACCAGGGCAACCCGCTGGTCAACGCGCTGTGCGTGGGTGTCATGAAGCACGAGGACATCCACCTCGCGCAGGCCTCCGGCGCCGGCAACAAGGTCATCCTGTACGGCGCCCGCACCGGCGGCGACGGCATCGGCGGCGTCTCGGTGCTCGCCTCGGAGACCTTCGACGACAGCAAGCCGGCCAAGCGCCCGGCCGTGCAGGTCGGCGACCCGTTCCAGGAGAAGCTCCTCATCGAGTGCACCCTGGAGATCTTCCGCGAGAAGCTCGTCAAGGGCATCCAGGACCTCGGCGGCGCCGGTCTGTCCTGCGCCACCTCCGAGCTGGCCTCGGCCGGCTCCGGCGGCATGCGGATCGACCTCGACACCGTGCACCTGCGCGACCACACGCTCTCGCCCGAGGAGATCCTCATGAGCGAGTCGCAGGAGCGCATGTGCGCCATCGTCGAGCCCGAGAAGGTCGCCCGCTTCCTGGAGATCTGCGAGAAGTGGGACGTCATCGCCAACGTCATCGGTGAGGTCACCGACGGCGAGCGGCTGGAGATCTTCTGGCACGGCGACCTCGTCGTGGACGTGCCGCCGCGCACCGTCGCCCACGAGGGCCCGACCTACCAGCGCCCGTTCGCCCGCCCGAGCTGGCAGGACGCGCTCCAGGCCGACGCCCCGACGGCCGAGCGGCTGGCCCGCCCGACCACCGGCGAGGGCCTCAAGGCCGACCTGCTGAAGGTCGCCTCGCACCCGAACCAGGCCTCCAAGTCCTGGATCACCGACCAGTACGACCGGTACGTGCTCGGCAACACCGTGCTCTCGCACGGCGAGGACTCGGGCATGATCCGGATCGACGACGAGACCAACCTCGGCGTCTCGGTCGCCACCGACGGCAACGGCCGCTTCACCAAGCTGGACCCGTACACCGGCGCCCAGCTGGCCCTCGCCGAGGCGTACCGCAACGTCGCGGCCGGCGGTGCCAAGCCGCTCGCCGTCTCCGACTGCCTCAACTTCGGCTCCCCCGAGGACCCGGACGTGATGTGGCAGTTCGCCGAGGCCACCCGCGGTCTGGCCGACGCCTGCCTGACCCTGGGCACCCCGGTGACCGGCGGCAACGTCTCGCTGTACAACCAGACCGGCGAGGTCGCCATCCACCCGACCCCCGTGGTCGCGGTGCTCGGCGTCATCGACGACGTCACCCGCCGCACCCCGGTGGCCTTCGCCGAGGAGGGGCAGCTGCTCTACCTGCTCGGCGACACCGAGGACGAGCTGGGCGGCTCGGCCTGGTCGCAGGCGGTCCACGACCACCTGGGCGGCCTGCCGCCCAAGGTCGACCTGGAGCGCGAGCGGCTGCTCGGCGAGATCCTGATCTCCGGTTCGCGCGACGGCATGATCGACGCCGCGCACGACCTGTCCGACGGCGGCCTGGGCCAGGCCCTGGTGGAGAGCTGCCTCAAGGGCGGCCGCGGCGCCCGGATCGTCGTGCCCGAGGGCCAGGACCCGTTCGTGTTCCTGTTCTCCGAGTCGGCCGGCCGCGCCGTGGTGGCCGTGCCGCGCAGCGAGGAGCTCCGGTTCAACGACATGTGCACCGCGCGGGGCCTGCCGGCCACCCGGATCGGTGTGGTCGACGGCGACTCCCTGGACGTCCAGGGCCTGTTCACCGTCCCGCTGGCGGAGCTGAAGGACGCCCACACCGGCGTCATCGAGGCCCTGCTCGGCTGAGCACGCCCGCGCACGGCCCCGGGGGCGGACGGTTCGAACGGAACCGTCCGCCCCCGGGCGTATGTTGGGGCGCATGCCTCCCAAGTCCCGTACCTACCAGCCCGCCAGGGTGCGCGCCTCGCTGGTCGCCCAGAGCGAGGCCCTGCGCGCGGCCGTCCACCGGCTGACCGCCGCCGACCTGGACCGGCCGACCCGGCTGGGGGAGTGGCGGGTGCGCGAACTGCTCGCGCACCTCGCCGTCCAGATCGAGTGGGTGCCCGCGCACCTCGACGACCCGCTGGAGGGCCGGCCGCCGCTGGCCCTGGCGCGCTGGGCGGCCCGGGTCGGCACGGTCGCCCCGCTGCTCGACGAGCAGGCCCGGGCGCGGACGGCGGACGGGTTCGCCGGTGACCCGGCCTCGGTGGCGGAGGCCTTCGACCGGGCCGTGGACGCACTGCTGGGCGCCCTGGAGCGGCCCGAGACGGCCGACCCGGCCCGGCGGTTCGAGATCCGGCTCGGCTCGATGACGCTCGCCGACTTCCTGGTGACCCGGCTGGTCGAGACGGTGGTGCACGCCGACGACCTGGCCGACGCGCTCGGCGCCGCGCCCTTCCCGCACGACCGGCAGGCGGTGGCCGCCGTCACCCGGCTGCTGGCCGACGCCTTCGCCGAGCGGACGCCCGGCGGCGCGGTCGAGCTGCGGGTGCCGCCGTACGCGGTGGTGCAGGCGGTCGAGGGGCCGCGGCACACCCGGGGCACCCCGCCGAACGTGGTCGAGACCGACCCGCTGACCTGGATCCGGCTGGCCACCGGCCGCACCGCCTGGGCGGACGCGGTGGAGGCCGCGGCGCTGTCGGCCAGCGGCGAGCGCAGCGACCTGCGGGCGTACCTCCCGCTGCTCGGCTGAGCGGGAGCCCGGGGCGGCGGTGTTCCGGGCCTGGGCCGAGCGCGCCTCGCCCCGTTCCGCAGCGGTCCGGTTCAGGGGACCGGCGGTCCGCTCAGATAGCCGCCGTCGGCGCCGTACGGCCAGGCGTTGGGCTTGCAGCCCTTGAGCCCGTAGATCTGCTGCATCATCGCCGGCGCGGGCTTGCCGGGGCCGGGGCAGCCCTCGTGGCCGTGGCCGATCCGGTGGCCGACCTCGTGGTTGATCACCAGTGCCCGGTACTCGTCGATCGGGCCGTCGAACCGGGGTGAGCCGGTGGTCCAGCGCTTGACGTTGACCAGCACCTGGCTGCCGACGTTGCAGTTCACCTCGCCGCGGGTGTCGAGCCCGGCGGCGCCGCAGATCCGGTCCACGGTGGCGGGGGAGGCGATCTTCACGGTGAAGTCGTAGCCGCCGGCGGCGACCAGCTGGAAGCCGTTCCTCCGGTCGTTGGTCCAGCCGCGTTTGTCGCCCAGGATGCCCTGGATCTGTGCGGCGGAGGCGGCCGGGTCGACGCCGATGCCGTCCTCGACCTCGACCCGGTAGCGGCGGATCCGGCCGTGGCCGACCGGCTCGGCGGTGCCCTGGGCGACGGTGAAGGTGCCGGTGCCCCGGGCGGGGGTGCTCTCCGGGGTGCCCGGTCCGGGCGCGGGGGACGGCGGGGTCGGAGCCGGGGGCGTGGTCCCGGACGGCGACGGCGCCGCGGGGGTGGTCGCCGGGGGTGGTGTGCCGCTCTCCGGCGCGGCGACCCGGGCCCGGGCGGTCCGGTCGGCGCCGGGCAGCGCGTCGGGGCGGTGCAGGACGAAGAGCGTGCCGCCGAGGATCGCCACCGCGGTGACCAGGGCGGCGAGCATGCCAGGCCCGAGCCGGCGGCGCGGCGGGCGTCGGCGGCGGGCGGCCGGTCCGGTGCGCGCGCGGGAACCGGCCCGGCCGGGAGCCCGGCGGCCCGCCGGGGCCGGCGCACGGCGTGCGGGGCGCGGCCCTGGACGCGCCGCGCTGCGGGGGCGGCGGGCGGGGCTGGGTTCGGGCACCTTCGGGCTCTCTGTCGACCGGGTGGGGTCGCGAGCCCTCGAACTGACGTGCGCGCCCCCTCGCGCGCCCACCCTGGCACGGTGAACCGGTGCGTGTCCACGGATCCGGTGGGCACGGAACGGGCAAAAGCCCTCCCCGCTGCCCGGACGGGCAGCGGGGAGGGCGGGTGGTCCCGGTCACCGGGGTCCGGGTGTCAGCCCAGGGTGGCGGCGGCGGTCGGCGAGCTGTCCCGCAGGAACTGCGTGCAGCGCTCCGCCTCCTCCTTCTCCTCGATCGCGGCGGCGGCCCGGCCGAGCGCGTGCAGCGCCCGCAGGAAGCCGCGGTTCGGCTCGTGCTCCCACGGCACCGGCCCGTGGCCCTTCCAGCCGCTGCGCCGCAGCGCGTCCAGCCCGCGGTGGTAGCCGGTGCGCGCGTAGGCGTAGGACTCCACGACCCGGCCGGCCGCGTAGGCGTCGTCGGCGAGCTGGGCCCAGGCCAGCGAGGAGGTCGGGAACTTCGCCGCGACCTCGGCCGGGGAGGCGCCGCCGGCCAGCAGCTCCAGCGGAGCGGGCTCGGCGGGCAGGTGCGTCGGGGGCGGCCCCCCGAGGAGGTTCTCGTGAATGGTCATGCCCCCCAGTGAACCACCGGGGGGCACGGACGCAGGACCTCGTTCGGGGCGAGGGCCCTACTTCAGGCGGTTGCCGGCCGAGCGCAGCTGCTGGGCGGCCTCGAGCACGCGGGCGGCCATGCCGGCCTCGGCCAGCTTGCCCCAGGTGCGCGGGTCGTAGGTGTTCTTCTTGCCGACCTCGCCGTCGACCTTCAGCACGCCGTCGTAGTTGGCGAACATGTGGCCGGCGACCGGGCGGGTGAAGGCGTACTGGGTGTCGGTGTCCAGGTTCATCTTCACGACGCCGTTCTCCAGCGCGGTGGCGATCTCCTCGGTGGTGGAGCCGGAGCCGCCGTGGAAGACGAAGTCGAACGGGTCGGTCTTGCCGTACTGCTTGCCGATCGCGTCCTGCAGCTCGCGCAGCAGCTCCGGCTTCAGCACGACGTTGCCCGGCTTGTAGACGCCGTGCACGTTGCCGAAGGAGGCGGCCAGCAGGTAGCGGCCCTTCTCGCCCAGGCCCAGCGCCTCGGCGGTGCGGACGGCGTCGTTGACGGTGGTGTACAGCTCGTCGTTGATCTCGTGCGTGACACCGTCCTCCTCGCCACCGGTCGGGGTGATCTCGACCTCAAGGATGATCTTGGCGGCGGCGGCCTGGGCGAGCAGCTCCTGGGCGATGGCCAGGTTGTCGCTCAGGGTCTCGGCGGAGCCGTCCCACATGTGCGACTGGAAGAGCGGGTTCCGGCCCTTGGCCACGCGCTCGGCGGAGACCGCCAGCAGCGGGCGGACGTAGCCGTCCAGCTTGTCCTTGGGGCAGTGGTCGGTGTGCAGCGCGACGGTGATGTCGTACTTGGCGGCGACGATGTGCGCGAACTCGGCGAGCGCGACGGCGCCGGTCACCATGTCCTTGTTGTGCTGGCCGCCCAGGAACTCCGCGCCGCCGGTCGAGATCTGGATGATGCCGTCACTCTCGGCCTCGGCGAAGCCGCGGAGCGCCGCGTGCAGGGTCTGCGACGAGGTCACGTTGATCGCCGGGTAGGCGAACTTGCCCGCCTTGGCCCGGTCCAGCATCTCGTTGTAGACCTCGGGAGTTGCGATGGGCATGCGAATCCGCTCCTGTCGGGTTGCGGCGTACGGACGGTGCTGTCCGACGCTGTGTACGCCTTGTGACGACTCCGGGGTACCGGGGCCGGTGCGCGGCTCTGCGGTGCGGCGGACCGGTACCAAGGTTCGAGGCAGCGGCCGCGGTGCGGCGATGAGGGTGTTCGCCACTGCGGGCCGGACGCCGGTGCCATCTTCCCAGAATGCCCGTCGGCTCCACCATGCGGCCCGCCTGTCGGGACGGCCGGCCCGCGGCGCTCCCGGCGGGCGGCGACGGGGTGCGACGAAAGGATGATGACGCGCTCGACCCCGGGGGCGAAGCCCTGGTAAAGGCGGGACCGCTATCCTGCGCCGTGTGGACTACAACCAGCTGGCCGTCAATCTGCTCGACGCCAAATCACTGATCTCGTCCCTCGGTGCCATCGGGCTGATCGCGATCATCTTCGCGGAGACCGGCCTCCTGGTCGGGTTCTTCTTCCCGGGTGACTCGCTGCTCATCATCGCGGGTGTGGCCTCCTCCAGTGCCGCCTCGTCGGTGCTCGGCGACGGCGCGCGGCTGCCGCTCGCGACCCTGCTGATCGGGGCCCCGATCGCGGCGATCGCCGGCGCCCAGCTCGGGCACCAGATCGGGGTGAAGGTCGGACCGAAGATGTTCGACAAGCCCGAATCCAAGATCTTCAAGCGCGAGTACGTGCTGAAGGCCGAGGAGTACTTCAACCGCTTCGGCCCCGGCAAGGCCGTCGTGCTCGCCCGCTTCATGCCGATCGTCCGGACCTTCCTGAACCCGGTCGCGGGCACCCTGGAGATGCCGGCCAAGACCTTCTTCCTCTGGAACGTGGTCGGCGGCGTCCTGTGGACCGAGTCGATGCTGCTGATCGGCTACTTCTTCGGCGACGCGCTCGCCCCGGTGATCGACAAGTACCTGATCCCGGCGGTGCTGCTGATCGTGCTGCTCTCGATCTCGCCGATGATCGTCGAGGTGCTGCGCGAGCGCAAGAAGAGGAAGGCCGGCGGCGCGCAGTCCGCCGAGACCGGCGAGGCCGTCCAGGCGGGCGGCGGCCGCCACCGGCGCGACTGAGCGCCTCCCCGCAGCCGCGGAACGGCCGGGGCCGGTGTGTTTCACGTGAAACACACCGGCCCCGGCCGTTCGCTTGTGCGGAACTCGTACGAAGCTCGTACGGAGCTCGTACGGAGGAGGAGGGGCGGGCTCAGAGGCCCAGGTCCTCCAGGGTGTACGCGGTGACGTACGGCAGGCCCTCGGCCTCGACCGCGGCGGCGCCGCCGCGCTCGACGATCACCGCGACGCCGACCACCTCGGCGCCCGCCTCGCGGAGTGCCTCGACGGCGGTCAGCACCGAGCCGCCGGTGGTGGAGGTGTCCTCGACGGCCAGCACCCGGCGGCCCTTGACCTCCGGGCCCTCGATCCGGCGCTGCAGGCCGTGCGCCTTGCCGGCCTTGCGGACCACGAAGGCGTCCAGCTCACGGCCGCGCGCGGCGGCGGCGTGCAGCATCGAGGCGGCGACCGGGTCGGCGCCCAGGGTCAGCCCGCCGACGGCGTCGTACTCCAGGTGGGCGGTGGCGTCCAGCATCACCCGGCCGACCAGCGGAGCGGCCTGGCCGTCCAGCGTGATCCGGCGCAGGTCGACGTAGTAGTCGGCCTCCTTGCCGGAGGAGAGGGTGACCTTGCCGTGGACGACGGCCTTGTCCTTGATCTGTGCCAGCAGGGCGTCGCGGTCGTTGCTCATGAGCGTCCAGTCTAGGCCCTGCACGGGCCGCTAGCGTCGCCGCAGCGCCCTGACCAGCACCACCGCGCCGCCCAGCAGGGCCACCCCGCCGCCGGCGATCACCCACGGCACCGCGCTGCGGCCGCCGGTGCCCGGCACCACGATGCCGCCGGCGTCCCCGCCCCAGCGGGTGGCCGCCCGGGCCCGGGCGCTGCGGGCCGGCAGGGCGGGCGCGTACGGGCCGCGCGGCGGGGCGTGGTCGACCTCCTCGGCGGAGCGGCCGACGATGCTGCGGCGCACCGGGCCGCCGAGCACCGGCTCCTGCTCGTAGCCGAACGGCAGCTCGGCGGGGAGCTCGGCGGACACCTCCTCCTCGGCCGCGGCAGCGGGCTCCCCGGCCGCGGCGGCCGGCTCCTCGACGTCGTCGTCGTCCGCGTCGGCGTTCCCGAGCGGGAGGCCGAAGCGCTCGGCGTCGGCGTCGGAGAAGGCGATGAGGTCGGAGAGGTCGTCGTCGAGGTCGTCGCCGGGCTCGTCCTCGCGGTCCTCCTGGCGGCTCTCCAGGAACACCACGGTGGCCTCCTCGGCGCCGGCCTCCTCGGCCGCGCCGTCCTGGCCGCCCTCGGCGTCGGCGCCGTTCTCGCTGCCGCTCCCGTCCCCGCTGTCGCTGTCGCTGTCGCTGTCGGCGTCGAGCTCGGCCCCGGCCGCGTCCTCCGGGGAGGTCAGGGCGGTGGCGAAACGGTCCAGCAGCCGGCGGCCGGCCGCGGCGAGCGTCTCGTCGTCGAACTCGGTGAGCCGCCCGGTGGCGCTCAGGTCACCGGTGAAGCGGACCACGGCGGTCCCCTCCTCGGCGCCCTCGGCGACGCTGATCCGGACGGTCGCGGTGGCCTCGCCGCTGCCGCGCGCCTCCTGCCCCTCGGCGAACGCGGTCAGCACGCCCTCGCGGCCCTCGATCAGCGAGAGCACGCCCTTGTACGTGATAGTGGAGGTGCCGATCCGCAGCTTCAACCGGCCGCCGATCTCCTCCGCCCCGCCACTGCCGACGGCGGCGGGTTCGGTGCTCAGCCCCGGCACGGACCGCGCCAGCAGCGCGGGATCCTGCAGGGCCTGCCGGACCTGCCCGGCCGGCATCGGGACGACAACCTCATGCTCCATGCCACGGAGCCTACCGACCGAACCCCCTCCCGGCCCCGCCCTGTCCCCTACCTGCCGCCGCGCTCCACCGCTCACGCGCCCCCCACGACCGCCCCGACGGCGTTCCGCCCGGGTGCTCCCGCAGGGATCCCCGGGGGCAGGACCCGTCGGCCTGCGGCCGTTGCGGTCGGCGTTCCCGGCGGGCGCCCACCGCGGGCACCGCCCGCCGTTGCGCCCGTGCCCCTCCATGGGCCGTGCCGGGTCCCAGGGGGCGGGACCGGGCGGCCTGGCGGCCGCTGCGGACCACCGCCTCAGGTAGCGCCCGGCGCCCTTCCGGCGGTCGTCCGCCCGTGCGGCCCCGGATCCCCGGGGGCGGGGCCCGTCGGCCTCGCGGTCGTCGCGGCTCCCTGCCTTCGCGGTTGCCCGGCGGCCCTCGGCGGGTACCGCCCGGCGGCGTTGTACCCGGCGCCCTCCCGGTGGCCGCCCGCCCTCGCGGCCTCCGATTGCCGGGGGCGGGCCCTGATCCCCGGCGGCCGGCCCCGCCGCTCCTCCCTCCCCCCTCAGTGCGGTCCGAGGAGGGTCAGCGCGGCGGGCGGGTGGAGGGGGCGGAGGGCGGTGAGGCGGGCGGCGGAGGCGCGCAGGGCGTCCGGGGTGAGGGCGCGGGGCGGCGGGGCGTCCGGGGCGAGGGTGAGCGGCGGCTGGGCGGCCGCGGCGAGCAGGAAGCTCTGGCTGCCCTCCGGCCCCGGGCGGCAGCTGGCCGTCGCACTGCCCGCGACCGCGTACGGAACGGTCCGCAGCCCGGCGGCCCGCAGTCCCGACTCCGCCTGCCACAGGCCCTTCCGCCCGTGCTGCTCGTCGCCGCCGCGGACGGCGAGCCGCCCGCCGGGGGCGAGCAGCCGGGTGGTGAGGCCGTAGAACTCCTGGGAGTGGAACGTCACCGGCCCGCCGTCGGCGGGCGCGGGCAGGTCGGCGAGGACGACGTCGAAGGACTCCCCGGGGCCGGGGCGGACGGTGCGCAGCCACTCCAGCGGGTCGGCCTGGGCGGTGCGCACCCGGGGGTCGTCCAGCGAGCGGCCGGAGAGCGCGGCGAGGCCGGGGTCGGTGCGGGCGAGCCGGGGGAGCGCCGGGTCGCGGTCGACCACCAGGACGGAGCGCACGCCGCGGTGCCGCAGCACCTCCCGCAGGGCCAGCCCGTCCCCGCCGCCGAGCAGCAGCACCCGGGCGTCCGGTCCGGCGGCCATCGCCGGGTGGACCAGGCCCTCGTTGCCCCGGTACTCGTCGGGCCCGCAGACCGCGAGCCGACCGTCGAGGTAGAGCCGCAGCGGTCCCTCGGCGGGTCCGGTGAGGACGATCTCCTGGTCCCGGTTCTGGCTGACGGAGCGGACCTGCCCGCCGTACAGGGCCTGCCGGGCGGCGCGTTCGATCGCGCCGGACCAGGCGGCGGCCGCGGCGAGCAGGGCCAGGACGAGCCCGCAGCCGCCCCAGAGCAGCAGCCGCACCCGGGGCGCCGGCTCCTCGCGGAAGAGCCAGAGCACCACGGCGCCCCCGGCGACGGCGTTGACCGCGCCGGTGACCAGCGCACCGTCGCCGGGGCCGAGCAGGGGCAGGATGAGGAACGGGAAGGCGAGCCCGCCGATCAGCGCGCCGACGTAGTCGGCGGCGAACAGGTCGGCGGCGGCGTGTCCGGCGTCCTCGCGGCGGATCCGCTGGATGAGGGTCATCAGCAGCGGGATCTCGGCCCCGATGAGGACGCCGATGAGGCAGGTCAGTCCGACCACCACGGCCTGGTGGTGGCCGATCCAGGCCCAGCAGGAGTAGACCGCCAGGACGGACAGGCCGCCGGTGAGCGCCAGGGCGCACTCGACCAGGGCGAAGGCGGTGGCCGGCCGTCGGGTGAACCGCTTGGCGAGCAGCGAGCCGAGGCCCATCGCGAACACCATGACGGAGAGCACGACCGAGGTTTGGGTGACCGAGTCCCCGAGCAGATAGTCGCCGAGGGCCACGAGTTCCAGCTCGTAGACGAGCCCGCAGGCCGCGCAGACGAACGCGGCCAGCAGGACGGTCAGCCGGGCGAGTTCGGGTCGGGCGCGGAGCCGGGAGCGGCGGCGGGCCGGCAGCGGGGTCAGGCTCCGCCCGGGCCGGGGAGGGCTGCCGTCGTCGAGGTCGAGGCTCGGCTGTGCGGGCGGCGGACCGGCCGGATGATTGATCACGAACAAACGCTAGGCGACGTGCGGGACGGACGGCTGCGCCCATTCGAAGGACAGCGCGATATGGCAGGTTGACGAATCGTTCCTGCGTGCGAATCAAAGCCGATGTGCTGATCTATGAGCGGCTCGTCGGTCGTGGTCATCGGGGCACCACCAGCGAGGACCGGGTGCAGACCAGCTGTCCCTCCTGTGGATAGGCGTGCCAGGTCCGCCAGAGCAACCGGTCCGCCCCGCCCTGGGCGACCAGCGCGGTGAAGGCGCTGGGGTCGCCGGGGAAGACGCCGGCCAGACCGCGCGGATGCCCGTCGACCAGGGCCAGCAACTCCTGTGCGCGGGCGGCGAAGTCGTGCGGCGGCAGCGCCTCGATCCGGGCGGCGAACTCGTACTCCCAGCCGTCCACCTGTTTGGCCACCCGGGCGGGCAGCGGCGTACGGCGGCCGGGCAGGCAGGCGACGGTCTCCAGGCAGCGGCCCGGCCCGGCGGCGATCGCCACCTGGTGGGAGGCGCCCAGCAGGCGCAGCTGGAGGGTTCCGGACGGGCCGGGGTGGCCGGGGCCGTCGAGTCTCAGGTCGCGGACCGCGAGGGCGGGCAGCGGTTCGCCGCCCAGGCACCAGGCCAGGTCACCCGCGCGGGTGTCCGTGTAGGAGGTCTGCAAAGTGGTGAGCATGCTCGGCTCCGCGTTTCAGCTCCGTGCGCGCCCTCCGAGCAGCAGCGAGTAGGCCCAGGCAAAGGCGAGGCTGTTCGTGGCTGTGCGGTCCAGGGCGCGGCCGACCGTGGAAGGAAGGATTCCGGCTGGAGATTCAGCAGCAGAGAAGCACGAATACGCCGGGTCCGTCGGTGATTTACCCAACTTTGTCAAGCATTCACCGTTTCGAGCACATCCGCTTCCCTGCTCTGATCGACCCGGTGTGCGACTATGCACAGCGCGCGCCCCTCGCCCCGGCCCACGCGCCGTCTGCGCCGTCCACGCGCTGCCCGCACGTCCTGTGCGCCCCACTCCCCTCGCGCCGGGCGCACTGCCCGCCCGGGTCTTGCCGGGCGGGTGGAGCGAATTGCCCGGCAGGCAGCAAACTCGCTGACTGCTGGGTCAATTGACGATTCGTCAGAACGTGCGAGAGGTCGGTGCTACGGGTGCGTGGCGGCGCCCGCGCACACCGGCCGAGCCGTTCCCCGGCTCCCCGGTGCCCTCAGAGCCGGGACAGCCGCTCGACGGCCTCCTCCAGGACGGAGGTCTGCTTGCAGAAGGTGAACCGCACCAGCGGGCGGCCGGCGTCGACGTCGTCGTAGAAGACGGCGTTGGGGATGGCGACGACGCCGCAGCGCGCCGGGAGGGTGCGGCAGAAGGCGATGCCGTCCTTCTCGCCCAGGGGGGTGATGTCGGTGGTGATGAAGTAGGTGCCCTCGGGGAGGAAGACCCGGAAGCCGGCGGCGCTGAGGCCGTCGGCGAGCAGGTCGCGCTTGTGCAGCAGGTCGGCGCGGAGGCCGTCGAAGTAGTCGTCGGGCAGTCGCAGCGCCTCGGCGACGGCGTACTGGAAGGGGCCGGCGCTGACGTAGGTGAGGTACTGCTTGGCGGTGCGGACGGCGGCGACCAGCTCGGGGGTGCCGGTGACCCAGCCGACCTTCCAGCCGGTGAAGGAGAAGGTCTTGCCGGCCGAGGAGATGGAGACGGTGCGCTCGCGCATGCCGGGGAGGGCGGCGAGGGGGTGGTGGGCGCCGGTGAAGACGAGGTGCTCGTAGACCTCGTCGGTGACCACCAACAGGTCGTGCTCGACCGCGAGTTCGGCGATGGCGGTGAGCTCGTCGGGGGTGAGGACGAGGCCGGTCGGGTTGTGCGGGGAGTTGAGCAGCAGCAGCCGGGTGCGGGGCGTGACCAGGGCGCGCAGCTCGTCGAGGTCGGGGCGGAAGGCGGGGGCGCGGAGGGTCAGCGGGACGCGCACGGCGCCGGCCATGGCGATGCAGGCGGCGTAGGAGTCGTAGAAGGGTTCGAAGGCGATCACCTCGTCGCCGGGCTCCAGCAGCGCGAGCAGGGCGGCGGCGATGGCCTCGGTGGCGCCGGCGGTGACCAGGACCTCGGTGTCGGGGTCGTACTCCAGCCCGTGGAAGCGCTGCTGGTGCGCCGCGACGGCGGTGCGCAGCTCGGGGACGCCGGGGCCCGGCGGGTACTGGTTGCCGCGCCCTTCGCGCAGGGCCCGGACGGCCGCCTCGCGGACCTCCTCGGGGCCGTCGGTGTCCGGGAACCCCTGGCCGAGGTTGATCGAGCCGGTGGCCGTGGCCAGGGCGGACATCTCCGCGAAGATCGTCGTTCCCATGCCCGCCAGCCGGCGGTTCAACAGTGGCCTCGCACCCATCACGGCTCCTCACAGATCGCGGTCGGGCCCATCCTCCGTCGGCCGCGGGCCGCGGACAAGCTCCCGGCCCACCGCGCGGTCCCCGGGGCCCCGGCGAGGCGGTCCGGCCGGCGGTCCGGTCCTGGACCCGGTCATGGACCCGGTCCGTGGTCCGGTCCGCGATCCGGCTGAAATACGGCCCCTATGGCGGAGTGCGGCGGATCGCGGCTTGCGGGAACCGATCACGGGCTCTTGCCTGACATCAAGTCACTCAGAATGCCCGTTGGCGGGCGTTGTTCCGGGAGTTGTCATGCGTTTACGAATCGTCTCCGTCGCTGCCGCGGCGGCCGCCCTCGCCCTGGTCCAGCCGGGTACCGCCTTCGCGGCGTTCGACCCCAGCACCACGCTCACCTTCGTCGTCACCTCCGGCGCGCTGACGATGACGGTGCCGGTCAGCGCCGCCCTCGGCTCGGGCTCGCCCGGGACCCAGATCAGCGCGCCGATCGGCCCGGTGAACGTCGTCGACCTGCGCGCCCTCCTCTCGGCCTCCTGGACGGTGACCGCGTCGTCGACGGACTTCACCAACGGTCCGTCGACGATTCCGGCGACCAGCGCGACCTACACGGCCGGGACGGTGACGACGACCGGAGTCATCACCGTCACCCCGACGAACGTGACGCTGAACAACTCCCCGCAGACGGTGGTCACCGGGACCGGCGGGGTCGGGGACAACACCGCGACCTGGAACCCGACGGTCGCCGTCTCCCTGCCCGCCAGCGCCGTCGGCGGGATCTACACCGGAACGCTGACCCACTCCGTTGCGTGACCGGATGAGGGGTGCGCGCCGCTGCTGGGCCCTGCTGGCGGCGCTGGCCGTCGTCCAGGCGGTCGGGGTGCTCCCGGCAGCGGCGGACGGGATGCCCTCCGCGCCGCCGACGACCGCGACGACCGCGACACCCCGGCCGACCGGGAAGCCCGCGACGCCCTCCGCACGGCCGGGCCCCGCGGAGCGGAGCATCGGCATCAAGCTGCTCGACGCTCCGGAGAGCCGCCGCGACGACCCCCGGGCCCAGGCGTACATCGTCGACCACGTCGCACCGGGCGCGACCGTCGAGCGGAGGGTGGAGGTCTCCAACGAGTCGTCCGCGCCGATGCACGTCAGCGTCTACGCGGGAGCGGCCGGCATCGAGAAGGGCCAGTTCACCTTCGCGCCGGAGCGCACCCCCAACGAGCTGACCGGCTGGACGTCGCTCGACACGACGGACCTCGAACTGGCGCCCTCGGCCACGGCACGGGTGCGCACCACCATCCGGATCCCCAGGGAGGCCGCCGCGGGGGAGCGCTACGGCGTCATCTGGGCCCAGACGGCCGCTCCCGCGGACCGCGCGCAGAACCTGACGATCCTGGGCCGGGTCGGGGTCCGGATGTACGTCGACGTCGGCCCCGGCGGTGAGCCGCCCGCGGACTTCGCGATCGAGCGGCTCTATCCGAACAGGGCCCGCGACGGGCGGGGCGAGGTCCGCGCCCGGGTCCGCAACACGGGGGGCCGTGCCCTGGACATCGGCGGGACGCTCTCCCTCCTCGACGGACCGGGCGGACTGCGCGCCGGGCCCTTCCCGGTGCGGACGGGCACCACACTGGCTCCGGGCGACGCCGGGGAGGCGGTCGTCCCGCTGGACGCGGGGCTGCCGGACGGCCCGTGGACGGTGGAGCTCACGCTCCGGAGCGGCCTGGCCGAGCACACCACGCGCGCCACCGTCACCTTCCCGAGGGATCCCGGCGGCGCCGGAGCGGTCGAGGCGTCGGCCGCCGGGCCGGGGAGCCTCCCGCCCCCCGCGACCGCCGGGCTCGCCGCCCTCCTGCTCGCCGCCCTGGGCCTCCTGCTCCACCGGCGCCGCCGGCGCCGCCGCTGACCGCTCCGGCCGCACACCCCCGGCGTCCCGGCCGGGGACGCCGACGGCCCGCCACCGGGGTTCCGGTGACGGGCCGTGCGGCGGAGGAGTCCCCCCGGAGGTCAGCTCTCGTTGGTGCCGTCCGACGGCTTGCCCTCGCCGTCCTCGCCCTCGATGTCGTCCTGCAGGCCGAGGCGCTCGACGATCCACTGCTCGAAGCCCACGGCGGCCTGGGTCCAGTTGGCGGTGGTGGTGACGAAGTAGTCCAGGTTGACGCCGGTGCCGACGATCATCTGGGCCTCGCCGATCAGGCGGACCACGCCGTCCTCGTGGGTGTGGGTGTAGACCTTGGGCCAGAGGGTCTCACGGTTCCACTCGTCGATCAGGTCGAGGATCTCGCCCTTCTTCTCCAGCGGGTACGGGCGGTCGTAGAACGCCCGGACCGCGAAGAGCTCCTTCTGCTCGCCGCGGAACATGTAGTAGACGCGGAAGCCCTCCCAGGGGGCGGTGAGGTCGCCCTCCTCGTCGACTCCGTGCTTGAGCTGCATCTGGTCGAGGAGCTGGCCCACCAGGTTCTGGTCCGGGACGATGATCGGCGGCGGGCCGGCCGGACGCCCACCCTGGCCCCCGGGCTGACCGCCCTGGGGCATGCCGAACGACGGGATGGACGACGGGTCGATGCTCATGGGGTCCTCTTCCTCAGTGCACGTGGTGGTCGGCAATGAGAGGCCGCCCTTCCGAGTCCATCCTGCCTCATCCGGGGCTCACCTCACAGGGGTGGCAGCCACCGGGAGGGGCATGGCCGGATCACGGCCCGCCCCCGGTCGATCCCGGGAACGGACCATGATCGTCAGGGCGTCACGGGCGGCTACTTCTCCAGCGGCCCGCGGGCACGGACGGTGAGCCGGTCGCCGTCCTCGTCCCGGTCGACCAGCACCGTGTCGCCGTCGTGCACCTGGCCCGCCAGGATCGCCCTGGCCAGCTGGTCGCCGATCGCGGACTGCACCAGCCGGCGCAGCGGACGGGCGCCGTAGGCCGGGTCGTAGCCGGTGAGCGCCAGCCAGTCCCGGGCGGCCGCGGAGACCTCCAGGGTGAGCCGGCGGTCGCGCAGCCGGTCGCCCAGGCGGGCCACCTGGAGGTCGACGATCCGGGTCAGCTCGGCGGTGCCCAGCGGGTCGAAGACGACGATGTCGTCGAGCCGGTTGAGGAACTCGGGCTTGAAGGCGGCCCGCACCGACTCCAGCACGAGGTCCTTCTTCCGCTCCTCCGGGGTCGCCGGGTCCACCAGGAACTGACTTCCCAGGTTGGAGGTGAGGATCAGGATCGCGTTGCGGAAGTCCACGGTGCGGCCCTGGCCGTCGGTGAGCCGGCCGTCGTCGAGCACCTGCAGCAGCACGTCGAAGACCTCGGGGTGGGCCTTCTCCACCTCGTCCAGCAGCACCACGCTGTACGGGCGGCGGCGGACCGCCTCGGTGAGCTGGCCGCCCTCCTCGTAGCCGACGTACCCGGGCGGGGCGCCGACCAGACGGGAGACCGAGTGCTTCTCGCCGTACTCGCTCATGTCGATGCGGACCATCGCCCGCTCGTCGTCGAAGAGGAAGTCGGCCAGGGCCTTGGCGAGTTCGGTCTTGCCGACGCCGGTCGGGCCGAGGAAGAGGAACGAGCCGGTCGGGCGGTCCGGGTCGGCGATGCCCGAGCGGGTGCGCCGCACGGCGTCCGAGACGGCCTGCACGGCCTCCGCCTGGCCGATCAGGCGGCGGCCCAACTCCTCCTCCATGCGCAGGAGTTTGGCGCTCTCGCCCTCCATCAGCCGGCCGGCCGGGATGCCCGTCCAGGAGGCCACCACATCGGCCACGTCGTCCGGGCCGACCTCCTCCTTGACCATCGAGGCGGAGGAGTCCTCGCCGGCGGCGCGCTCCTGGGCGTCGGCGAGCTCCTTCTCGGCGGCCGGGATCTCGGCGTACATCAGCTTGGACGCGCGCTCGAAGTCGCCGTCCCGCTGGGCGCGTTCGAGCGCGCCGTGCAGGTCGTCCAGCCGCTCCTTGAGCTCGCCGACCCGGTTCAGGCTCTTCTTCTCCTGCTCCCAGCGGGCCGTGAGCACGCTCAGTTGCTCGTTCTTGTCCGCGAGATCGCGGCGCAGCCTGGCCAGCCGGTCGACAGAGGCCGGGTCCGACTCCTTCTCCAGGGCCAGCTCCTCCATCCGCAGCCGGTCGACGGCGCGCTGGAGTTCGTCGATCTCGACCGGGGAGGAGTCGATCTCCATCCGCAGCCGGGAGGCCGCCTCGTCGACCAGGTCGATGGCCTTGTCGGGCAGGAAGCGGGAGGTGATGTACCGGTTCGAGAGGGTGGCCGCGGCGACCAGCGCGGCGTCCGCGATCTGCACCTTGTGGTGCGCCTCGTACCGGCCCTTGAGACCGCGCAGGATGGCGATGGAGTCCTCGACGCTGGGCTCGCCGACCAGCACCTGCTGGAAGCGGCGCTCCAGGGCCGGGTCCTTCTCGATCCGCTCGCGGTACTCGTCCAGGGTGGTGGCGCCGACCATCCGCAGCTCGCCGCGGGCCAGCATCGGCTTGAGCATGTTGCCGGCGTCCATCGCGGAGTCGCCGCCGGCGCCCGCGCCGACCATGGTGTGCAGCTCGTCGATGAAGGTGACGACCTGGCCGTCGCTCTGCTTGATGTCGTTGAGGACGGCCTTCAGCCGCTCCTCGAACTCGCCGCGGTACTTGGCGCCGGCCACCATCGCGCCGAGGTCCAGGGAGACCAGGCGCTTGCCGCGCAGCGACTCCGGCACGTCCCCGGCCACGATCCGCTGGGCCAGGCCCTCGACGACGGCGGTCTTGCCGACGCCGGGCTCGCCGATCAGCACCGGGTTGTTCTTGGTCCGGCGGGAGAGCACCTGGACCACCCGGCGGATCTCCTGGTCCCGGCCGATCACCGGGTCGAGCTTGCCGTCCCGGGCGGCCTGGGTGAGGTCGGTGCCGTACTTCTCCAGCGCCTTGTAGGTGCCCTCCGGGTCCGGCGAGGTGACCCGCGCGCTGCCCCGGACGTCCTTGAACGCGGCGAGCAGCGCCTTCGGGGTGGCGCCCTGCTGCACCAGCAGCTCGGCGACCGCCCCGCCCTCGGCGGCCAGGCCGACCAGCAGGTGCTCGGTGGAGACGTACTGGTCGTCGAGGTCGTCGGCGCGCTTGCCGGCCTCGGTCAGCACGGCCATGGTGTCGCGGGCCAGCTGCGGCGCGGCGACGGTGGAGCCCGAGGCGCTGGGCAGCGCGGTGAGCTGGCGGCGGCCCTCGGTCCCGATCCGGGACACGTCCGCGCCGACCGCCTCCAGCAGCGGCCTGGCGATGCCCTCGGGCTGTTCCAGCAGGGCGATCAGGATGTGCACCGGCTTGACGTCCGGGTTGCCGACGGCGCCGGCCTGCCGGATCGCGGCGGACAGGGCGTCCTGCGTCTTGGTGGTGAACTTGCTGGCGTCCACTGCTGGGGGGTCCTCCCTCGTCGTGCGTGATGTCTGCTGAGTACAGCATGCACTAAGTTGAGTCTATTCCGCTCAACTTTTGGATGAACGGTCGGGGCGGACCCGCAGGACCGGGCGTTCCGGCGCCGCGGCGCTCCTGCGGGCCGTCTCCGGGGGGAGGGCCCGGGCCTGCGCCATCCGCGCCTGCTGGGGTCCGGCCGTCCGCCGGGTCAGCGCCAGCAGCTCCCGGGCCGGCCCGGTCGGCCGCCGCCCGGACGGCCAGACCGCCCGCAGCGGCCGCCGCAGGTCCAGCTCCGGCGCCAGCCGCACCGCCACCAGCCGCCGGGTCGCCAGCTCCTCCACCACCGCCAGCTCGCTCAGGCAGACCGGCCCGGCCCCGGTCATCGCCGCCGCCTTCAGCGCCGTCGAGGAGGCCAGCTCCAGCCGCGGCGGCGCGGTGCCGCCGTACGGCGCCAGCGCCATCTCCAGCACCTCCCTGGTCCCCGACCCCGGCTCGCGCAGCACCAGCGGGGTCGCCGCCAGCTCCCGCCCGGACAGCGGCGAGCGGCGGCGGGCCCACGGATGGTCCGGCGCCACCACGAGCACCAGCCGGTCCGCCGCGACCACCGCGCCCGCCAGCCCGGCCGGCGGCAGCGGGCCCTCGACGAAGCCGAGGTCGGCGTCCCCGGCCAGCACGTGGCCGGCCACGTCCGCCGAGTTGGCGGTGCGCAGCGTCACCGCCGTGCCCGGGCTCACCGCGTGCAGCGCCATCAGCCAGCCCGGCATCAGGTACTCGGCGACGGTCAGACTGGCCACCACCGTCAGCCGGGCGTCCCGGCGCTCGCGCAGCGCGTCGATCCCGGCGTCCAGCGCCTGCGCCGCCTCCACCACCTGCCGCGCCCACTCGACCACCAGCCGGCCCGCCTCGGTGGGCCGGGAGCCGCGCGGGGAGCGGTCCAGCAGCGGGACGCCGATCTGCCGCTCCATGCCCTTGATCCGGGCGCTCGCGGTCGGCTGGCTCACCCCGAGTTCGGCGGCCGCCCGGCCGACGCTGCCGAGCCGGGCCACCGCGAGCAGCAGCTCCAGCGCACCGAGTTCGGGGACGCGCGGGGAGAGGGCCATAGATTCAGGCTATGCCCTCATAGAGCGGGCGGCGCTACCGGCGCCGACCGCCCCGGGCGACGGTGGGTGCCATGGCCACCCTGATCAGCACCGCCCCCGCCGCCGGACCGCGTCCCCGGCCCACCGCCCGGATCCGCCGTCCCGACCTCGCCCAGCTCGGCCCGAACTGGTACGCGGCGGTCATGGGCACCGCGATCATCGCCAACGGGGCGGCCGCCCTGCCGGTCCGGTGGCCCGGTCTGACCGGCTTCGCCGAGCTGATGTGGGCGCTCGCCCTGGCCGCCCTGCTGGTGCTCGGCACCGGCCGGGCCGTCCACCTCGTCCGGCACCGGGCGGCGGCCCGCGAGCAGCTGCTGGACAACCCGGCCACCGCGGTCTTCTACGGCTGTCCGCCGATGGCGCTGCTCTCGGTCGGCCTCGGCACCCTGACCGTCGGCTCCCGGGTCGTCGGCACCGGCCCGGCCGTCGCGCTCGACCTCGCGCTCTGGACGGCCGGCACGCTCTACGCGCTCGCCGTCGCGGCCGGGATCCCGTACCTGATGATCACCCGGCACGGCGTCTCCCCGCTCGCCGCCAACCCGACCTGGCTGCTGCCGGTGGTCGCCCCGCTGGTCGCCGCCGCCACCGGTCCGGCGCTGGTCCCGCACCTGCCGGCCGGAACCGCCCGGGAGGCCCTGCTGTACGGCTGCGCGGCGCTGTTCGGGATCGGGCTGCTCGCCACCCTGGCGCTGCTGCCGGTGGTGCTCACCGGTCTGGTGCACAGCAAGCTGCCCGCCCTGGCGCTCACCCCGACGCTGTTCCTGGTGCTCGGCCCGCTGGGCCAGTCCACCACCGCCGTCCACCAGCTCGCCGACGCCGCAGGCCCGGTCCTGCCCGAGCTGGCGCCCGCGGCGCGCGCCCTCGCCGAGCTGTTCGGGGTGGCGGTGCTCGGCGCGGCGATGCTCTGGCTGCCGCTCGCCCTGGCCGCCAACCTGCGCGCCCGGCGGGCCGGGATGGGGTTCGCGATGACCTGGTGGGCGTTCACCTTCCCGGTCGGCACCTGCGTCACCGGCGCGGCCGCGCTCGCCCGGCACACCGGGTTCGCCGGCTTCACCGTGCTCGCCGCCGGCCTGTTCGTCCTGCTGCTGGCCGGCTGGGCGCTCGCGGCGGGCGGCACGGCGGCCGCGCTGGCCGGCGGGCGGCTGCTGGCCCGCCGGGGGCGGGTCTGACCGCTCCCGCCGGGCGGGCGGTGCGAACGGCCGGGCGTGCCCCGGGGCGAACCGGCCCCGGGAACCGGCCGGGGTTCCGGAACACGCGACTCCGCGACCGACCGGCCGGACGGTCGGAAAATCCTCGCCGCACCTCGCTGACCTGCACTTTCGCAGGAAGCGTAGGCGGGCCGCAACGGCGCGGGCCGGACCGTCGGTGCAGGTTCCTGCAATTGCGGGAACATGCAGCAGGGCGGCACTTGTTCACCGGCCGTCACGCTGTGAGGGTGGAGTCACGCCAGGTCGTCCGGGCCACCGCAGCCCGATGACGGCGACTTGCTCTTCATTGCTGGATGCGTCCGGCACGTCCGCACGTGCCTGCATATCGGGGGGAAGAGCGCCGGCCGGGACGCCATGTGTGGTGATGGCCCCCGGGACCGGAGCCGGCGAGGCGTTGCTGCTCCGCCTCGCCGGAAGCGCTGGGACCGCGGCGTACACCGGCGGCCCCCGGACCCGCGTGCGACGGCACCCGGAGTCCGGGGGACCGCCGGTTCCCAGTACCGTGATCACCGCCGGCCACCGCGCGCGGCGCGCGGTGCACCAGAGACCCGAGAGCATCCGGCAGGGAGCGGTCGACGTGACGTTCGAGGCGACGGCGGACCCGACGGCCGGCCCGGGCGGCCCGGTCGGGGCCGACGGCACGGTCGGTGCCGCGGCCGGCGGCGAACCCGACGAGGCGGCGCGCCGGCTCTACCTCGCGATCCTCGCCGACGGCGGCCGGATGCGGCTCGCCGACGTCCCCGAGGCCGAGCAGGCGACCGTGCGCCGGCTCGTCTCCATCGGCCTGCTGATGACCAACCCCATGGACGCCTGCTACACCGCCGTCAGCCCCCGCTCGGTCAGCGACCGGCTCGGCGCGGAACTGCGCAGCGAGGCCACCCGGCTGCTGGTCCGCGCCGAGAACCTCCCCGGCACCCTGGACGCCCTCACCCGCGCCTACGACGCGATGCCCCGCCCGCCGGGGCGCTCCGGCGGCGCCGTCTACATCGAGGGCCACATCCACATCCGGCACCGGATCTCCCAGCTGGTCGCCGACTGCCGCACCGAGGTCCTCACCGCCCAGCCCGGCGCCCGCCCGGCGGACGCGCTCAAGATCGCCATCCAGCAGGACGTCCAACTCCTCCAGCGCGGCTGCTCGCTGCGCACCATCTACCAGCCCGTCGCGTTCTCCGAGCCCCCCGCGCTCGCCTACGCCGAGGAGGTCACCCGGCGCGGCTCGCTGATCCGGGTCCTGGACGAGCCCTTCGAGCGGCTGATGGTCTTCGACCGCTCGGTCGCGGTCATCTCCGCCACCGACGACCACAGCACCGCCGCGTTCATCACCGACCCGGCCGCGATCGCCTTCATCGTCAACGCCTTCGAACGCGACTGGTCCCGCGCCGACGCCACCGACTGGTCGGTGGTCCTCAGCCAGGGCCCGGCCCACAGCGCTCCCGAGCGCGTCGGCCGGCTGCTCGCCCGGGGCCTCACCCAGCGCGCCGTCGCCACCCGCCTCGGCCTGAGCGAGCGCACCGTCGCCGCCCACATCTCCCGCCTGCGCGACCGCTACGGGGCCCAGACCCTCTTCCAGCTGGGCTGGCTGATGCGGGGCGGTCGTGACGACGGATGAGCGCGCGTCCGACGAACACGGCCTCTACCTGACCGCCCTCGCCAACGGCGGCCGGCTCGTCCCGCCCGCTGAGCGCCGCCTTCGACGCCACCCGGCGCCCGGCCCCGGAGCCGTCCCACGTGGAGGGCCCGGAGGCCATCCGGCACCGGCTCTCCCCGCTGGTCGCCGAGTGCCGCGAGCGAGGAACCGCTGACGGCCCAGCCGGGGACCCGCCGGCGGGCCACCCTCGATCCGTCCCTCACCCGGGACCTGCCGCTGCCGACGACCGGGCGGCGGATCCGGACCCTCTACCAGCCCGTGGCGCACCGTCAGCCCGAGGTGGCCGAGTACACGCGCGCGGTGGTCCCGCACGGTTCGCGGATCCGCGTCCTGGACGAGGAGTTCGACCGGATGATCACCGTCGACCGGTCCGCCGCGGTCGTCTCCGCACGGGCCGACCACGGCCGCCGCCGCGTTCATCACCGACCGGGCCGCGGTGGACGCGCCGGTCGCCGCCTTCGAGCGCGACCGGTGCCGCGCCGCCGTCGTCGACCGGTCGGCCGGCGGTCCGCATCCGGTGGCCGGCCGCGTCGCCGGGCTGCGCGAACGCCAGGGCGCCCGGACGCTGTTCCGGCTCGGCCGGCTGATGCGGGGCCGTCACGACGGGCCGCGGCCGCACCTGACCGGTCGTCGGGGAATGGTGCCCCGCGAGGGCTGAGCCGCGGTCAGCCGGTGGCCGCGCCGGTGGGCCAGTAGCCGGACGGGCCGACGGCGGGGGGCTGCTGCCGGGGGACGGTGAACTGCTCGCCGGGGGCGGTCCAGAAGCCCTCGCGCAGCGAGAGCGCCATGCCGGCCCAGTCGAGGGCGGTCTCCACGGTGTGGTGGAGGGCCTCCTGGGACCAGGTGTCGTCGAAGACCAGCGGCAGCACGGGGGCGACCTGCTCGATGGTGGCGATCAGCGGGTTGTGGGTGATCGCCTCGTCGACGAGCAGGACGATCGGCTTGCGCAGCGCCGACGCCCAGCCCAGCTCCAGGCTGACGCCGGCCGAGAGCGGCGCGCCGACGTAGGCGAAGACCAGGTCCGCCGACTGCAGGGCGCGGAAGTCCGACGGCACGCGCGGCTCGGGGGCGCGGCCGGCGACGGTCCAGGCGTCGCTGTGGTGGGCGCTGTACACCGCGGCGCCGCTGCGCAGGAGGGTGGTGCGAAGGGTCGTCAGCCGCGTCCGGCTGGCGAGCGTCACCACGCTGTCCGCCGGCCCGGTCAACCGCATCAGCGGCGCGGCCAGGAACACGCGTGCACGCCGGCCCTCATGGGCCTGGCTGTCGTGGTGACGCAGGTAGGGCTCGGTCATGTCGACTCCGGGGATAGGTGCCAACTAGGCGGTGCGCCCCGTTGGGTGGTGACCATCGGAATGCTGCTGCGCATTCGTTGCCGTCAAAACTAAGTTGTCGTGCTCATGTTTGACTTTGTTGCCCCCGTGTTCTTCTCGGCCGACTCTCCGGGGAGTGCACTGATCGTCTCTGTCGACCGCGACCACCGTCCACAGACCTGCGGTGTCATCTCGATGACTGGCAGAGAGATGACGCACTGGGTGCTCCGGCCCTCTGGCCCCGCGGTGCGGCGGTGCGGCATTATGTGGCAGGTTGTTCGAAACAATGGGCTGGATACCCGCGAAAAGCCCTGAATTGGAGAGAGGACATCATGTCTCGTATACGTCGAGTGGTTCGGTTTGTCCTGGTTCCACTCGCCGTTGGGGCGGCGATTCTCATTGGCGGCGCCGGCTCGGCGGACGACACGATCTGGAACATCCGGGTGGGTCACGACGCGTCGGCGGAGAAGACCGTCGCCCTCGCGACGGACACCATCTGGAACTGAACCCGGAGCCGGGGGACCGGTCACCCGTACAGTTCGGGGTGCTCGCCCATGCTGGTGTTGCGAGCCAGGGCGTAGCCGAGCTGGAACAGTGACTCCACGTTGTGCTCGTCCCGCATCTCGGCGAGGTGGCGGGCGAGGGTCCGTTCGCTGATGCCCAGTCGGCGGGCGATCACCCGGTGGTTCACGCCTTCCAGCATCAGGTCGATGATCGTCTGCCGCATCCCGGAGACGACCTGCTGCGGGACGCCGCGCGCGCCGTCGAAGTCCAGCGCGTGGCTCCAGTTCCGCTCGAAGACCTCGCTGATCAGATAGCTGATGACGGCCTGGTCGTGGATGAACGCGGCGAGGTTGAGGTCCTCGGCGATGGGGATCACCGCGATGCGGCGGTCGATCACGATCAGGCGGGTGTACGGCTCGTCGAGCGTCCGGACCCGGCCGCCCGCCTGCGTGATGGCCGCGACGTACTCCCGGGTGGGCGCGTGGTAGCGGGTGCTCGGGTGGTAGATCGTTCTGAGCGTGATGCCCAGCCGCAGGGCCTCCAGGTCCCGTTCCAGGATGCCCGCCAGGGCGTCGGACGGCCGGGGCCCGCCGGGCTGGGCGGCGAGTATCTCCTCGGCGGCCCCCGCGACGATCTGCTGGACCCGCTGGTTGATCAGGACCTTGCCGCGGACGTACTCGATGGTGCCGCCGGCCTGTTCCGGCGAGTGGTACGCGGCCGTGAGGTCGTGCAGCTCGTTGCTGAGCGCGGACGCGCGGGTGAGCAGGTCCAGGGCCTGGCGCTGCCAGCTCGCGCTGAGGCTCTCGGAGAGCTGCCGGGGGTCGACCGCGACCAGGACGTCGGGCTCGTCGGTGTCGGGGACGAGCAGGCCGAGGCCCACCAGCTCGGCCCGGGCCGCGTCGTCGCACAGGAGTTCCGAGTCCTTGGGGAGCCGCCCGTTCTCCCCGATGATGGCCAGGTACAGCGCACGCGCCCCTCGGGAGAGGACGCCCGTCCCACCCGTGGTGGCACCGAGCTGCTCTCGTCCACTCATCTGAGGCTCCTTGCCGTGGCCGTGCTTACCGGGTCTGCCAGGTATCCAAGCAGGAAACGCCGTGCAGCATGCCGGATCGGGCCTCGCCGGCGGGGGGAAGCCCGACCCGCTCCTCAGCACCCTCTCACCAACGCCGCGCCGCCGGCACCCCCCGGCCAGGGGGAAACCGGCGGCGGTGCGGCGGCGCGACGGCCGTCAGCGCTTGGGGCGCCAGACCACGAGGGCGCTGGAGTGGGGGGTGGGGGGCTGGTAGGGGACGAGGTCGCGGCGGTACGAGGCGTGGATGGTGGCCTCGCGCTGCTGGAGCGCGGTGGCGGCGCCCTCCAGGGAGTCGGCCAGCTCGGCGATCCGCGACTGGAGGGCGGTGACCTGGTTCTCCAGCTCGATGATCCGCTTGATGCCGGCCAGGTTGATGCCCTCGTCCTGGGAGAGCCGCTGGACCTCGCGCAGCTGCTGGATGTCGCGCGCGGAGTAGCGGCGGCCGCGCCCGGCGGTGCGGTCGGGGCAGACCAGGCCGAGCCGGTCGTACTGACGGAGGGTCTGCGGGTGCAGCCCGGAGAGCTCGGCCGCCACCGAGATCACGTAGACCGGGGTCTCCTCGGTGAGCACGTACTGGGGCTGCGGGGCGCTCCTGCGGGTGGTGCGGCGGGCGCCGCCGCCACCGGGCAGGCCCTCGCCGAGGCCGGGGCCGATGGGGTCGTCGGGGGTCATCTGGTCGTCACGCTCCATTCGCCGCTCGGAAGAGGGCGGCTCGCGGGTCGTCGGAGGCGGTCGCCTCGCGGTACTGCTCCAGAGCGGCCAGCGCGTCGCCGGTGACGTGCTGGGGTACCACGACCTCCACGGTGACCAGGAGGTCGCCGCGGGTGCCGTCCTTGCGGGTGGCGCCCTTGCCGCGGGCCCGCAGGGTGAGGCCGTTGGCGCTGCCCGGCGGCAGCTTCAGCTTCACCGACGGGCCGTTCAGGGTCGGCACCTCGATGGTGCCGCCGAGCGCGGCCTCGGGGAAGGTGACCGGGACGCTCACCGTCAGGTTGTCGCCCTTGCGCCCGAAGACCGGGTGGGCGTCGACGTGGACGGTCACGTACAGGTCGCCGGGCTGGCCGCCGCGCTCGCCCTGGGCGCCCTTGCCCTTGAGCCGGATCCGCTGGGCGTCCTGGACGCCGGCCGGGATCCGGACCTGCATGGTGCGGGCGGAGCTGGCCCGGCCGCTGCCGTGGCAGTCGGGGCACGGGTCGTCGACGATCATGCCGCGGCCGCGGCAGTCCCGGCAGGGCTCGGAGAGCGCGAAGGCGCCCTGGCCGCGGCTGACCGTGCCGGAGCCGACACAGGTCGGACAGACCCGCGGCGTGGTGCCGGCCTTGGCACCGGTCCCGTTGCAGAGCCGGCAGGGGGCCTGGCTGGTCATCCGCAGCGGGACGGTGGCGCCGTCGACGGCCTCCTCGAAGGAGAGCGTCACCTCGGTCTCGACGTCGGCGCCGCGCCGCGGCTGGGCCTGCCGGCCGCCGCGGTTGAACAGGCCGCCGAAGACGTCGCCGAGCCCGCCCTGGCCGCCGCCCTGGCTGCCGCTGAAGAGGTCGCCGAAGTCGAAGCTGTAGCTGCCGGTGCCACCGGGGCCGCCGGGGCGGAAACCGCCGTTGGCGAACAGGCTGCGGGCCTCGTCGTACTCCTTGCGCCGCTTCTCGTCGGAGAGGACGTCGTACGCCTCGGAGATGTCCTTGAACCGCTCCTCGGCCTTGGTGTCGCCCTTGTTGGCGTCGGGGTGGAACTCGCGCGCCAGCTTGCGGTAGGTCTTCTTGATCTCCGTGGCGCTGGCGTCCTTGGGCACGCCGAGGACCTTGTAGTAGTCCTTCTCCACGTAGTCCTTGCCGCTCATGGCCGGCGCCACCTCCCGAGGTCCATCGTCACAGTGCTGTCAACGGTCCGGGCACGGCCGTCCGTGCCCGGACACGTCGACAATGCGCTGCGGAGCCGGCCGCCGTACTGGCCGGCGTACGACTCCGCAGCGCAAGGGTTGTCGGCTGTCACCGGTGGTCAGCTGTCCGAGCCACCGTCGGCCTGGTCCTTCTTCTCCCCGCCCTTGGCGGTGTCGGCGTCCGGGCCGGACGCGGTCTGGGTGCCCGGCTGGGGCTCCGCGACCGCGACCATCGCCGGGCGGATGATCCGCTCGCCGATCCGGTAGCCGGGCTGGAGGATCTGGACGCAGGTGTCCTCGGTGACGTCCGAGGAGTAGCTGTGCATCAGCGCCTCGTGCATGGTCGGGTCGAAGGGCTCGCCCTCCTTGCCGAACTGCTGCAGGCCCAGCTTGGCGACGACCGTCTCCAGCGATTCCGCGACGGACTTGAAGCCGCCCGTCACCTCGCCGTGGTCGCGGGCTCGGCCGATGTCGTCCAGCACCGGGATCAGCGACTCCAGGATGTTGGAGACGGCGATCTCGCGGACCGTCAGCCGGTCGCGCTCGACGCGCTTGCGGTAGTTCTGGTACTCGGCCTGGAGGCGCTGGAGGTCGGCGGTGCGCTCGCTCGCCTCGCGCTTGGCCGCGGCGACCTCGTCCGTACCGGAGGAGCCCTCGGCCCCGGCCGCGGCGGCCTCCTCGGCCGCCTTGATCACGGCCTCCTCGGCGGCGGAGTCGTCGCCGGGCTCGGCACCCTGCGGCTTCTCCGTCATGCCGCACCGCCCTTGGGCTTCTCGTCGTCCACGATCTCGGCGTCGACGACGTCGTCGTCCTTGGCACCGGCCTCACCGGCCGCACCCGCGCCCGCACCGGCCGCACCGGCGGCGTCGGCGTTGGCGTACAGCGCCTGGCCGAGCTTCTGGGCGGTGGTGGAGACCTTCTCCGAGGCCTCGCGGATCTTCGCGATGTCCTCGCCCTTCAGGGCTTCCTTGAGCTCGCCGATCGCGGTCTCGACCTCGGTCTTGACGTCGGCCGGCAGCTTGTCGGCGTTGTCGGCGATGAACTTCTCGGTGGAGTAGACGAGCTGCTCGGCCTGGTTGCGGGTCTCCACGGCCTCGCGGCGCTTGTGGTCCTCCTCCGCGTACTGCTCGGCCTCGCGCATCATGCGCTCGATGTCGTCCTTCGGCAGCGCGGAGCCGCCGGTGACGGTCATCTTCTGCTCCTTGCCGGTGCCGAGGTCCTTGGCGCCGACGTGCATGATGCCGTTGGCGTCGATGTCGAAGGTGACCTCGATCTGGGGCAGGCCGCGCGGGGCCGGCGGCAGGCCGGTCAGCTCGAACATGCCGAGCTTCTTGTTGTACGCGGCGATCTCGCGCTCGCCCTGGTAGACCTGGATCTGCACGGACGGCTGGTTGTCCTCGGCCGTGGTGAAGATCTCCGAGCGCTTGGTCGGGATCGTGGTGTTGCGCTCGATCAGCTTGGTCATGATGCCGCCCTTGGTCTCGATGCCGAGGGACAGCGGGGTGACGTCGAGCAGCAGGACGTCCTTGACCTCGCCCTTGAGGACACCGGCCTGGAGCGAGGCGCCGATGGCGACGACCTCGTCCGGGTTGACGCCCTTGTTGGCCTCCTTGCCGCCGGTCAGCTCGCGGACCAGGTCGGCGACGGCCGGCATGCGGGTGGAGCCGCCGACGAGGACGACGTGGTCGATCTCGGAGAGCGAGATGCCGGCGTCCTTGATCACGTTGTTGAACGGGATCTTGCAGCGCTCCAGCAGGTCGGAGCTCAGCTGCTGGAACTGGGCCCGGGTGAGCTTCTCGTCCAGGTGCAGCGGGCCCTCGGCGGAGGCCGTGATGTAGGGCAGGTTGATCGAGGTCTCGGAGGACGAGGACAGCTCGATCTTGGCCTTCTCGGCGGCCTCGCGCAGACGCTGCAGGGCCATCTTGTCCTTGGACAGGTCCACGCCGTGGCCCGCCTGGAAGACCTTGACCAGGTGGTCGACGATCTTCTGGTCCCAGTCGTCGCCGCCGAGGTGGTTGTCACCGTTGGTGGCCTTCACCTCGACGACCCCGTCGCCGATCTCCAGCAGGGAGACGTCGAAGGTGCCGCCGCCGAGGTCGAAGACCAGGATGGTCTGGTCGTCCTTGTCCAGGCCGTAGGCCAGGGCGGCCGCGGTGGGCTCGTTGACGATGCGCAGGACGTTGAGGCCCGCGATCTCACCGGCCTCCTTGGTGGCCTGGCGCTCCGAGTCGGAGAAGTACGCCGGGACGGTGATGACGGCGTCGGTGACGGTCTCGCCCAGGTAGGCCTCGGCGTCCCGCTTCAGCTTCTGCAGGATGAAGGCGCTGATCTGCTGCGGGTTGAAGTCCTTGCCGTCCAGCCCGATCTTCCAGCTGGTGCCCATGTGGCGCTTGACCGAGCGGATGGTGCGGTCGACGTTGGTGACCGCCTGGCGCTTGGCCACCTCGCCGACGAGCACCTCGCCGTTCTTCGCGAAGGCGACGACGGACGGCGTGGTCCGCGCGCCCTCGGCGTTCGTGATGACGGTGGGCTCGCCACCCTCCAGAACGCTGACGACCGAGTTCGTCGTGCCGAGGTCGATGCCGACCGCGCGTGCCATCGTAGATACCTCCACGGAAGAGTTGAGCTTTACGGGCTCAAGGATGCATGACGGAGTGGGCGCCGTCAACAGGACTGAGCCCTGGGCGCTCAACTTTGCTGAGCGGTTCGTCCGGAGCGCGGCGGGTGGGCCGTGCCGGAGGTGCACGCGCGTGACTGCCGCCATACCTTGAGCATCTTCAGGAGAAGTGTCGGCGAACGGTAATGTCCGGCCCGTCGGCCCTGGAAGTTACCGATGAGTACAATCCCCTCGGGGACACTGCACACCAGTTACACGCAAGCCGCAGGAGACGGAGAGCCGATGCAGCTAGCAGCGATCGTCATCTCGCTGGTCACATTCGTGGTCGGCACCGCGCTCGCCGCTCGTGCGGCGCTGTACATCTACCGGGTGGTGCGGACCGGCCAGCCGGACCCCACCCGCTTCGGGCAGCCCGCGCAGCGGGTGAAGACCGTGGCCGTGGAGTTCGTCGGCCACACCCGGATGAACCGCTGGGGGATCGTCGGCATCGCCCACTGGTTCGTCGCGGTCGGCTTCTTCACCCTGGGCCTGACCCTGCTGACGGCGTTCTTCCAGCTGTTCGACGCCGAGTTCGTGCTGCCGGTGCTCGGCGGCTGGCTGCCGTACGAGCTGTTCACCGAACTGGTCGGCACCCTCACCACGCTGGGCATCGCGACGCTGATCGTGATCCGCCTGCTGAGCCTGCCCGGCCGTGCGGGCCGCAAGTCCCGCTTCGCCGGCTCGATCGCCTGGCAGGCCTTCTACGTCGAGTACACGATCCTCGGCATCGGCCTGTGCATCATGATCCTGCGCGGCCTGGAGGGCGCGCTGGAGAACGTCGGCTCCTACGAGGCCAAGTACCTCATCTCCTACCCGCTGGTGGCGGCCTTCCGCGGCCTGTCCCACGGCACGCTGGAGAACCTGGTCTACGTCTTCGCGATGCTGAAGATCTGCATCTCCTTCGCCTGGGCGATCACCATCGGCGTCAACCCCTCGATGGGTGTCGCCTGGCACCGCTTCCTGGGCTTCTTCAACATCTACTTCAAGCGCGAGGAGGACGGCTCCACCGCGCTCGGCGAACTGCGCCCGATGACCAGCGGCGGTGAGCCGATCGACTTCGAGGACCCGGCCGACGACGCCGTCTTCGGCGTCTCCCAGGTCGAGCACTTCTCCTGGAAGGGCATCCTCGACTTCTCCACCTGCACCGAGTGCGGCCGCTGCCAGTCGCAGTGCCCGGCCTGGAACACCGGCAAGCCGCTCTCCCCGAAGCTGCTGATCATGAGCCTGCGCGAGCACGCCTTCGGCAAGGCCCCCTACCTGCTCGCCGGCGGCGGCAAGGACATGGAGGGCACCGAGCGGGCCACCGCCGAGCAGCTCGCGGACGTCCCCGCGGCCGCCCTGGCCGAGGCCGAGCGCCCGCTGATCGGCACCGCCGAGGAGAACGGCGTCATCGACCCGGACGTGCTGTGGTCCTGCACCACCTGCGGCGCCTGCGTCGAGCAGTGCCCGGTCGACATCGAGCACATCGACCACATCGTCGACATGCGCCGCTACCAGGTCATGATCGAGTCCTCGTTCCCCACCGAGGCCGGCACCATGCTCAAGAACCTGGAGAACAAGGGCAACCCCTGGGGCATGGCCACCAAGGCCAGGCTCGACTGGGTCAAGGAGCTCAAGAAGGAGACCGGCATCGAGGTGCCGGTGATCGGCGAGGACATCGACCCGGCCGAGGTCGAGTACCTGTACTGGGTGGGCTGCGCCGGAGCCCTGGAGGACCGCGCGAAGAAGACCACCAAGGCCTTCGCCGAGCTGCTGCACACGGCCGGCGTGCAGTTCGCGATCCTCGGCAAGGAGGAGTCCTGCACCGGTGACTCCGCCCGCCGCCTGGGCAACGAGTTCCTCTTCCAGATGCTCGGCGCGCAGAACGTCGAGACCCTGAACGCCGCGCTGGAGGACGCCCCGGTCAAGCGGATCGTGGCGACCTGCCCGCACTGCTTCAACACCATCGCCAACGAGTACCCGCAGCTGGGCGGCCACTTCGAGGTCATCCACCACACCCAGCTGCTGCAGCACCTCATCGACGAGGGCAGGCTGGTGCCGGTCAACCCGGTCGAGGGCCTCATCACCTACCACGACCCCTGCTACCTGGGCCGCCACAACAAGGTCTACAGCCCGCCGCGCGAGATCATGGACAAGGTCCCCGGTCTGCGCCAGCAGGAGATGCACCGCCACAAGGAGCGCGGCTTCTGCTGCGGCGCCGGCGGCGCGCGGATGTGGATGGAGGAGCGCATCGGCAAGCGGATCAACACCGAGCGCGTCGACGAGGCGCTGTCCCTCGACCCGGACATCGTCTCCACCGCCTGCCCGTTCTGCCTGGTCATGCTCTCCGACTCGGTCAACGGCAAGAAGAACGAGGGCGCGGCCAAGGAGCACCTGAAGGTCGTCGACGTCGCCCAGCTGCTGCTCGACTCGGTCAAGGCGGTCCCGCCGGCCGGGACCGAGGAGCCGCAGACCGTGGACGCCTGAGCCGAGTTGTTCGACAGTTCTGCAACAACCGCCCGGTCCGGCGGGTGCCACCGGCACCCGTTCGGGCCGGGCTTTTCCGGCTCCCGCGGCCGCCGCGCGGACACCGCCCCCGGCGCCGAACGCCGGGCCGCCCGGCGGCCCGGCGTTCGGGAGGAAATACAGTAGGCGCCGGACCGGCCGCGAGCCGGTCGATCCGTTCCGGCCCCCGGAACGGCGTACAGCAGACCGACGGAGGTATCGGCCCGCCGGGCCGGGCCGCAGAGACCACAAGGGGAACAGCGCAGACCATGACCGAGGCGATCATGCTGGTCGGTGGTAAGGGCACGCGACTGCGTCCGCTGACCACTCACACCCCCAAGCCCATGCTGCCGGTGGCAGGCGTTCCGTTCATCGCGCACCAGCTGGCCCGCGCGGCCGCGGCCGGGGTCACCCGCGTGGTGCTCGCCACCTCCTACCTCGCCGAGGTCTTCGAGGACCACTTCCAGGACGGCACGCCCTACGGCATCGAGCTGGTCTACCTGACCGAGCGCGAGCCGCTCGGCACCGGCGGCGCCATCCGCAACGCGGCCACCGGGCTGACCTGCGGCCCCGACGAGCCGGTCCTGGTCTTCAACGGCGACATCCTCTCCGGCGTCGACATCGCCGCCCTGCGCGACGGCCACGTGGCCGCCGGGGCCGACGTCACCCTGCACCTCACCCGGGTCGAGGACCCGCGCGCCTTCGGACTCGTCCCCACCGACGCCGACGGGCGGGTGCTGGAGTTCCTGGAGAAGCCGGAGACGCCCGAGCAGATCGTCACCGACCAGATCAACGCCGGCTGCTACGTCTTCACCCGCTCGGTCATCGACCGCATCCCGGCCGGCCGCGAGGTCTCGGTCGAGCGCGAGACCTTCCCCGAGCTGCTGGCCACCGGCGCGCTGCTGCGCGGCGTCGTCGACACCTCGTACTGGCTGGACCTCGGCACCCCGGCCGCCTTCGTGCGCGGCTCGGCCGACCTGGTGCTCGGCAAGGTCGACTCGCCCGCCGTCCCCGGCCCGACCGGTGACGCCCTGCTGCTGCCCGGCTCGACCGTCCAGCACGGCGCGGTGCTCAGCGGCGGCACCGTGGTCGCCGAGGGCGCGGTCGTCGAGTCCGGCGCGATCGTCGAGGGCAGCGTGATCCTGCCCGGCGCCGTCATCGGGGCGGACACCCTGGTCAAGGACTCGATCGTGGGCGCCTTCGCGACCATCGGCGACCGCACCGCGCTGGACGGCGCGGTGATCGGCGACGGCGCGATCGTCGAGTCCGACAACGAGCTGCCGAACGGGGTGCGGATCGCCTGCGGCACGCTGCTGCCGGTCGGCGCCGTGCGCACCTCGGCCGGCCCGGGCGGGTGCCCGGCCGGCACCAGCGCCGCGGCGGCGGTGCACGGGCCGGCGGTCGGCGCGCGGCGGTAGCCGGGCGGCGGTAACAGGCTCGCTGCAAACCGGACCCGGTCCGGTGCCCGCCCACCACGGTGCCCGCCGGGCGGGTACCTTCGGAACGTGGCTGGCAATCGATACGACAGCGGTCAGGGCGCCGACCCCCGTGGCGGGTGGTCGGCGCCGCCGCAGCAGCAGGCGACGCCCGGGGGGTACGGGCCGACGGACGGACCGGAGTACTTCACCGGCCCGCAGCAGGGGTCGCACCAGGAGCCGTACGGGCCGTACGACCCGTACGGCCGGCGCGCCCCGCACCAGGCCCCGCAGTCCCCGCAGGCCCCGCACCAGGACCCGTACGCGGCCGACAACCCGGGCCACACCCGGGCCTTCCCGGTCGGCGCCGACCCGTACGCGGGCGAGCCGTCCTCCTACGGCCAGGCGCAGCCGCCGTACCCGTACCCCCAGCCGGACGGCTACGGCCGGGACCAGCAGGGCTACGGCCACGACCAGCGGGGTTACGACCAGCAGGGCTACGGCCAGCAGGGCTACGGCCAGGAGCAGGACCACGGCCAGGACAACGTCGCCGTCTACCGGGCCGGCGGCCAGTCCGCGCCGCAGGCCACCGGCCCCCGGCCGGCCTGGCGGGAGCTGCTGACCGGTCTGTTCCGCACCCCCACCGCGATCTTCGACCGCACCCGGGACCACCAGGTCTGGCTCCCCGCCGTCACCGTCTCCCTGGTGTACGGCGCCCTCGCGGTGCTCGGCATCGGCCTGACCCGCGACGACGTGTTCAACTCGACCTTCACGGTGGCGCTCACCGCGATGTTCGCCGCCGCGATCGGCTTCACCCTGGCCGGCGCCATGCTCGGCGCCGTGACCTACGGGCTGGCCCGGCAGTTCGGCGGCGACGGCCCGTGGAAGTCCACGGTCGGCCTCGCCGTGCTGATCGGCTGGGTCACCGACGCGCCCCGACTGCTGCTGGCGCTCGTCCTGCCCGCCGACAACCTGCTCGTCCAGGCCGTCGGCTGGGCCACCTGGCTGCTCTGCGGCTACCTGCTGGCCCTGATGGTCCGCCGGGTGCACGACCTGCCCTGGGGCAAGGCGGCCGGCGCGGGTGCGCTGCAGCTGCTGGCCCTGCTGGTGCTGATCAAGCTGCCGACCCTGGGCTGACCTCGGCGACAATGGACGACGGGCCCCGCCTCGCGGGGCCCGTCGCGCTGTTGCGCCCACCCGCTCGTCCACCCTCACCCGCACGGAGCCAGGCATGACCCTCCCCACCACCCACGTCAGCTTCCCGGCCGGGGCGGTGACCGGCGAGTCGACGGTGCTCGCGGTGCACCCGCTGGACGACGGCCGCCACGCCGTGGTCACCGGGGCGACCCCGTTCCACCCGCTCGACCACACCTGGCCCGACCAGCCCGCCGACCTCGGCACCCTCACCGTGGACGGCGTCGAGCTGGCCGTCGTCGACTGCCTCACCGGCGCCGTGGGCCCGGACGGCGGCGCACCGCTGGTCGGCGCCGACATCCCGGTCCGGCGCGGCGACGAGGAGTGGTCCTGGCTGGTCCTGCACGTCCTCGCGACCGACCCGGGCGACCTCGTCGGCCAAGACGCCGTCCTCGCCGTCGACGCCGCGCGCCGCGGTGCGCTCAGCGCCTCGCACAGCGGCTGCCACCTGCTCGCCCTCGCCCTCAACGAGGCGCTCGCGCCACGCTGGCGCAAGGACCCGGGCCGCGCCGACGCCTTCGGGCACCCGGACTTCGACAGCCTCGCCATGGCGAGCTCGGTGATGGACACCGAGGCCAGCACCGACACCTACCGGCTCGGCAAGTCGCTGCGCAAGAAGGGCTTCACCGCCGAGGCCGCCGAGGACCTCCCGGCCCTCGCGGACGCCCTCCCCGAGCTCACCGAGGCCGTCAACCGCCGGCTGGCCGCCTGGGTCGCCGCCGACGCCCCGGTGCGCATCGACGTCCCCGGCCCGGAGCTGACCGCCCGCCGCCAGTGGCACTGCGAGCTGCCCGAGGGCGCGGCGCGGATCTTCTGCGGCGGCACCCACCTGCACCACCTGGGCGAGCTGGCCGAGCTCCGCACCGAGCTGAGGCTCTCCGCGGACGGCAGCGAGCTGGTCGCCGTCACCCGCCCGAAGCGGGCCTGACACGCCGGCGGGCGGCCACCCCTGGAGGGGTGACCGCCCGCACCGTGCGCTCTTCGTCCGGCTCAGACGTCCGTACGGTGGAAGTTCAGGTAGGACCGCGACGGCGTCGGACCGCGCTGCCCCTGGTACCGCGAGCCGTACCGCTCCGAGCCGTACGGGTGCTCCGAGGGCGAGGAGAGCCGGAACAGGCAGAGCTGCCCGATCTTCATCCCCGGGTAGAGCTTGATCGGCAGCGTCGCGACGTTCGACAGCTCCAGCGTGACGTGCCCGCTGAAGCCCGGGTCGATGAAGCCGGCCGTGGAGTGCGTCAGCAGCCCGAGCCGGCCCAGGCTGGACTTGCCCTCCAGCCGCGAGGCGACGTCCTCCGGCAGCGTGATGACCTCGTAGGTCGACGCCAGCACGAACTCGCCCGGGTGCAGGATGAACGCGTCGTCGCCCTCCGGCTCGACCAGCCGGGTCAGGTCCGGCTGCTCCTCGGAGGGGTCGATGTGCGGGTAGCGGTGGTTCTCGAAGACCCGGAAGAAGCGGTCCAGTCGCACGTCGATGCTCGACGGCTGGACCATCGCGGGGTCGAACGGATCGATCACCACCCGGCCGTTGTCGATCTCGGTCCGGATGTCCTTGTCAGAGAGCAGCACGCTTCGAGGTTACGTGCACGACGCGGCCCCGGACGAATCGCCCGGGGCCGCGGCCGTCACTCCACTCCGGTGTCCGTCCTCGTCAGGCGAGGAACTCCGCGGCCTCCAGCCGCAGCGCCCGGGCCAGTTGCGGCTCGGACAGCTCCCGCACGTCGGCCAGCACCGAACTCCGCAACCGTCCGCACTGCGGACACCTGATCAGCCGACCGGGCCCCAGTCGGGCGGGCCCGAGGTTCTGCATCGGGAACGTGGTGGTGCTGAACAGGTGCCCCTCGGCACAACGAACGACGGCGCGCTGCTCCATCGATCCCCTTCCCATCCTTACCCCAGTACTCACCCGTACTCATCGCCCCGAACGGCGGAGCCCCCGGGACCAGCGTCACATTAGGGGATGTACCGGACATTCCACACCAAGGCTCGCCGCCCGCGCCCACCCGTCGGGGCACTCTCACGCGGCCCACACAGTACGCCCCCGCCCCCACCCCCCGCGCCCGGGCCACGCCACCACCCACCTGTGCGGCGGCCGTCACGGATGGGGTACAGTGAGGGACAGATCGAGCGGTCTCTGACGGCTCATCAGGCGGGCGTAGTTTAATGGTAGAACATGAGCTTCCCAAGCTTAGAGCGCGAGTTCGATTCTCGTCGCCCGCTCCAGCGGTAAAAGGCCCAGGTCAATGACCTGGGCCTTTCGCATTGTCTAGACCAATTCGGGGCCCGCATTGCGGGTCGGGTTGAGCCCGGCCCGGCGATCGCGGAGTGCGTGGTCAGTGCGGCCGAAAGTGGCTGGATGTTGCGGGAGGTCGCGGCACCGATCACGAGCGGATGGGGCCCGGTCAGCGGGAGACTGACCGGGCCCCGGCGATATGGGCAGCTACGCCTCACTGTCATCCGGTCGAGCGTTCGTGCCCTGGTGTCAGGTGGTCGTGTCAACGATGAGGGAGTCGGACCGGCTCTTGTCGATGGGGCTGAAAGTGATGGGGGCTCGTCCAGCTCCGACTGCGGAGGCCGGCGCCACGAGGGAGAAGACCATGGCGATGTGCCCGGGCGCTACTTCTCCGTTTCGCACTATCGTCGATGGTTCCTCCTCGATGACCGGATAGAGGAGGATCGCCCCGCGGCGGTCTCGTGAGAACGCCTCCGTTACTGGGTCTGAGGTCGGTGGCAGGGCGCGAGCGATCCGTCGGGCCGCATCACGGTGCTTCGCGTCGCTGATGTAGCCGAAGATCTGGACACGACGGCGCGCGCGCTTCGAGAGGGCCAGCGGAACTGAGCCGCTCACACTCGCTGACGTACCGCGGTGGCCATCCTGGTAATGAGGAGTGATCAACAACCAGTCATCGATCAGGTGGGGGTGCTTGGTGATCTCGCGGAGGAAACGCAGATGAGGCAGGAATGGGGTGGCATTCCACCAACGAAGGTTCTCGAGTACCCGCATGAGGTCGGCATGGGAGACCGTTGCCGTCAGCGCGGTGAGGTGGTGGGTCTTGTCCTGGCGCTCGTTGAAGGTTGTGAAGGTCACCGGTTCTGGTGAAAGGTGTCGAAGTAGCGGAAGCCACAGTTCGGTGTTGTGAGCCAGATCGATCTGGTTCGTCGGGTGAGCCGTCGGCTCGATGATCTGCCCCGGCCTGGCTATCTCTTCGATCTGGGCGTTGTACATCTTCGTCCGGCTACTGGGTTTGAGCCAGGGCAGGTGTTGGGAGACAAGCGGCGGAATCTGCTGGGGTGTGACGAGTGGCTGGCCGTCTTCGCCGATTTCGGCGTACTGGGCGAGCTGGTCGCGGAAGGTCTCCTCGTCGAGACAGATGGCCTCGAATGCCTCGTAGAGGTCTACTGTGGACTTGCTCGCCTTTGTCAGCTTCTCCGCGCGGCTGATGTAGAGGCGAACGAGATCCTGGTATCCAGGGCGGAATCCGAACCAACGGCCCATCTGCATGAGGGTGTCAGCCTGCTGGGCGGTCCGGCGGTAGTAGGTGACCGTGAGACCCTCGACGGTGAAGCCGCGAGAGAGCTTGGTACCGCCGACGAGGATCTTCCAGACGTGCGGCTGACGGTCGAAGTCGAGGTCGAGCTGGTCGAAGAACTTGTCGCTGTCGCCGTTCACGATGACGACGGGAGTGCCGCCCTTGCGGATCAGGCTGCAGGCCTGAATCACGTACGGGCGGAGGTCGTCGTAGGTGGAGGGGGCCGGCAGATCGGCGGCGCGGGCCCGGGTGACCGGGAGGACATCCTTTTGGAAGACGTCGGCTAGCCGCTTGTGTCCGTGAGAACTCGTGGTGTAGCCGGCTTGGAGCCACATGGTGTTGAGACGCCGAGCGAGCTCGGCGTGGTCGTCCTTGCGTACGGACTCGTGGACCAACATGGTGTGGTGTCGATACGGGCCGCTGGGGACTCCGTGAGCCGCGCGGTAGAGCTTCATCGCACCAGTGAGGACGAAGGTATCCATGGCGGCCTGCATGGACTCGTCGTCGATCTCATCCGGCGAGTAGATACCACGGACATGGGCCTTGGCACGCGAGTTGGCATACGTGCGCTCGTCCTGCGGAATCGAGGAGTCCAGGTCATGGAAGTCTTGGACGCCCATGTAGCCCTCGGGCCGTGGGAGCGAGATCAGAAAGTCCTTGGGGAAGATGTCCTCACTGTCGCTCGGGTCGATGAAGACGTTGGCGAAAGGAGTCGCGGTGTATCCGACGTACTGGGCGCGTGGGAGCAGCGACAGCAATTCGGCGATGCGGGAGTTGATGGCTGTCCGCTTGGGGCGGTCCGACTCCCACTTGGTCGGGTTTGTGGTGTTGACCGATGCCTGATCGGACTCGTCATCGATGATCAGCGCTGGGAGTTCGCCGAGGAGGCCCTGGATCTGCTTGAGGTCCTTGATCAGTTTGTCGAGGACGGACTTGTTCTTCTTGACGACCATGACTCGGGCATCCGCGTGATGGAGGTTGCGCGGGTCGTACAGCGCCAGGCCGCGCTCGCGCTTCTCGAACTCGATGCCACGGATGCCCTGAAGGAGGCTCTGATAGTCCCGGTCGCGGGTGGTGAGGCGTTCGATGTCAAAGGCATTGAGGGCGGAGGGGCGTCCGCCGTGCGAGACGAACTGAGGCCACTCCTCGTCGTCGCTAATGTAGTCAATTCCGACCAGCGAATCGAGGTCCGCAGGATCAGCACCGCGCAGGATGTTCTCTTGCCCGATGAGCTCCATGTCGAGGCGGCGTTGGGTCTGTTTGCGCAGGAGGTTCAGGGTGCCGCCGAGGATGATGACCAGGCGGTAGCCGGCGTCGATGGCCTTGGCGGTGACACCGGTGAAGTTGGCCGTCTTGCCGGACTGGACGTAGCCGACTACTAGGCCGCGGGCCTGCCGGCGAGCCTCCTGCTCGGGGTCCGTGAGGCGCTCGACGATTGCCCGGCTAGCCTCGTCGAGGCCGGAGATCGCCTCGCTGCTCCAACCCTTGGCACGCAGCCGGTTCTCGTAGGCAGGCCAGTAAAACGCCCGTGCTGCGGCGCGCTCCCTGGTGTACCAGGGGGTGAAGTCCGCCGTGATAGTGGTGTGTCCGGGCCTTTGGGAGACCACGGCTGCATTCGTAAGGGATTTGCGGACGTTGTCTTCGAAGCCGAGGCGGCTGTATATCTCCGCGCGGCGCTCGGCGGTACGAGGAGGCGTCGTGGCCCAGAGAGCCCGCTCCTCGAAGTCCCAGGCGGTTAGCTTGCGCTCCCAAAGGGCGGTGAGGGCGTCTGCCTTATCGGCGAGGCGCTGGCTGAAGGTGGTGTCCGTGAGGTCGACGGAGGGAAAGTCCTCCGCCTCGGTCTCGGCCCGAGAAGCGAATGATTTCGGGCCGCGGGTCATTCCTCCCAAGACAGCGGTGTGGATTTCGAGCAGTGCGTCGGTCACGGTGGGCTGTCCTTCAGTGGATGAATCGATCACGTTGGGCGCTCACGGCGGCGAGCAGGATCACGTTCCAGTAGTCGAGCTGGTCGCTTCGCTTCTTCTCCCAGCGGGTGAAGCCGAACAATTCCTCGACCATCAAGTAGAGGAGGGTCTTGGCGACCGGGGCGTCGTTGGAACCGCTGTGCTGGCCCACGGTGAAGGTTTCGCGGTGGCTCTTGTTGAGCAGGATCGCGCGGTTCTCGCGGTCCAGCTCGAAGAAGCGGTCCTTGGGGAGCGAGACCCAGGCGAAGGTAATCGGGTCCTCGCCCGGCTTCTCAGGCAGTTCTTCCTGGATGGCGCGCTTGACCTCCGGGGAGAGGCCCTTGCCGGGGGGAATGACCGCCTTGCGCCTGACCTCGGTGCGGGAGGCCCCCTCACGGTAGACGGCTTCCGCGTCCTCGAGGAAGCCGCGGAAAGTGCGACCGTGCGCGTCCACAGCCTTCTCGACTCCTCGGGCGAAGGCCTGCGTCGCGTTGATGCCTTCCTTCTTCACGGTGAGGCTGAAGACTTGGTTTGGCTGTGAGGGGAGATCTACTGCGATACGGGCGAGATTAAGGTGCCCTTCAGCAGCGCCCCGCTGGCCGTTCCAACCGCCGGCCTGGACCAGACGGTCGTTGCGGTAGAAGTAGAATCCCTGACGCTCCGCCAAGGGCCCGATGAGCTTGTACTCCGCGCGCGGGGACTTGGGCGGCCAGATGTGGGCTGTCAGCTTCACGTCGCCGACGCCTTCGACCTGGGCGGTGAAGGTACGGGGATAGCCGGCCTTGCCTGGAACCTTGTAATTGAAGGGGTCGAGCGGCTCGACCTCAACGCTGTCGAGGAGTTCCCGAGAACGCACGTTCTCCACGGCGATGTCGATGCGGACGCTGCCACGTTCAAGGAATCGGTGGAGGTACAGGCCCAGGTGGGTTTCTAGCCTCTGGACTGCTTCGGAGAGGAAGCGGTCGGTCTGACTGACCTCTACGGTCTCGAAAGTCCTGACTCTGTCCCACCGCACGACCGTGCCGTGCCATTCGATGATTCCGTCATAACGATCGAGGAGGGACTGGGCGTAGTCCGGGGTGACGGTGTCACAGCGATAGTCGTCGGCGAGGGACGAAGAGGTCAGCTGACGTCCCGCAGCACGGCTGGTCTTGGTCTTGCTGACAAGGGTGAGCGCGTCGGCGTGCGAGAGCGACGCCGCCTTGAGGCCAGTCCCGTACATGCCGAGGGCGTTGCCGCCATATGCCCGGCGTCGACCAACGGTCATGGCGGCGTCAAGATCGGGGTCGTTCATGCCTTGCCCGTTGTCGACGATGATCAAGCTGAGGAGCCGGTCATCATCGCGGAGGAAGTGGACGACGACCTGACTGGCCTTCGCATCCAGGGAATTGTCTATGAGGTCGGCAACGGCGACCTCGAATCCGTACCCCTGGTTGCGGAGGGCTTCGGCATACCCGGAGTCAGGCGGGAGCCGCTTGCTGCCGCTGGTGGGGACGTCGTAGTGCCAGTCGGTATTCGGCTCGTAAGGCATGGATCTCGCATGGGTAACCAGGCCAGCGCTGAGCGGACGGAATCAGCCCAGGAAACGACCAAGAGTGTGATGGACAGGTATGACCGTACTTCAGTAATGCCGGCCAGGGGGGAGGAACCCCGAACCGTGGGAGCTCTCCCTCTCGTGTGCGCATGAGAGTTGACACCCGACCGGTCGCCCCATGGGTCCGACGGTCAGCCTCTGCGGAGGGCTGGGCCGTGCCAGATCCATGCCAGAACGGATGGTCAGCGGCGGCCTGCGTCGGGTGTTCGACGGGCTGGTTGTGTTGGTATCGGTGCAGGTCAGGGGCACTTCTTGGCTCGGATGATCAAAGATTCCCAAGCTTAGAGCGCGAGTTCGATTCTCGTCGCCCGCTCCAGCAGTAAGAAAGCCGCAGGTCAGTGACCTGCGGCTTTTGTGTTGTCCGGGTGGGGTCAGGGGTGGGCGCGGGGGAGGGTGCGGACGGGGCGGGTGGCGAGGAGGGCGAGGGCGGTGAGGAGGGCGACGGCGGCGCCGAGGAGGAGGACGCGGTCGGTGCCGAAGGCGTGGGCGGCGGGGCCGGCCAGGGCGCTGCCGAGCGGGTACATGCCGACGGAGCCGGCGACCTCGTAGGCGTGGACGCGGTTGAGGACCTCGCCGGGGACCTGGGTCTGGACGCTGGTGGCCCACATGACGCCCCAGACGCCGGTGCCGGTGCCGACCGCGACCTGGGCGGCGGCGAGCAGCCAGACCGGCCAGTCGAGGACGATGCCGAGCGGGTAGAGGGGGAAGGCCAGCATCGCCACGGCTCCGGCGGCGAGTGGGCGGGCGGGCTTGTAGCGGATCGCCAGCAGGCCGCCGGCGACGGTGCCCGCGCCCAGGGCGCAGTTGAGCAGGCCGAAGGCGGTCGCGCCGTGCTCGGGGACGATGACGCCGGCGGCCACCGACAGCTGCGGGCCCCAGGAGAGGACCGCGAAGACCATCCAGATGGCGATCACGCTCCAGAGCCAGCTGCGGGAGCGGAACTCCCGCCAGCCGACCGCCAGGTTGTGCCAGAGGGTGCCGCCGGCCGGCGGGGCGGGCACCGGGCCGAGCCGGAGCGTGAACAGGCAGACGGCGCTGGTTCCGTAGGCGACGGCGGAGATCACCATCACCCAGGCGGTGTCACCGAGCCCGACCAGGACGCCGGCCAGCGCCGGGCCGCCGAGTCCGGTGAGCGCCTCGGAGGTGCGCAGGACGCCGTTGGCGCCCTGGACGTCGCGCGCTACCAGCGGGACGGTCGAGGAGGCGCCCGGCTGGAACATCGCGTTGGCGGTGCCGGCCACCGCCAGCAGCGCGTACAACTGCCAGAGGTGGTCGATGCCGTGGAGGAAGAGCAGGGCGAGCAGGACGTGGGCGGCGAGGTTGGCGAGGTCGGCGGCGATCATCATCCGGCGGGCGGTGAAGCGGTCGGCGAGGACCCCGCCGAACAGCACCAGGCCGGCGAACGGGCCCACCAGGAACGCCATCGCGTAGCCCGCGGTGTCCAGGCCGTACCCGCCGCTGAGCAGGCCGGCCGAGACCGCGACCGGCAGCATCGCCCAGCTGAGCAGGCCGGCGCTGCGGGCGGTGAAGTAGGACCGGAAGTTGCGGGACCAGATCGCCGGTTCGGCGGTCGGCGGCGCCGGGGCGGGCCGGTGGGTGAGCAGGTCGTCCATGGGTGTTCGATCCCTCGGGGCGGAAGTGGGTGGTGCCACCGTAGGGAGACCGGCTGGTCGCGGCCTCGGAGCCGGACCGGAGGCCGTGAGGTGCCGGGCGCACCCGTGCTGAGCTGTGATTTCCTCGCGGCTTCGGCGGTCGGCGGGCCGGACCGGCAGAACCGGCGGAGCCGGGAAACTGCCGGGGTGGTGACGCGCGGGAAGGTCAGCGGATCCGGGCCCCGCCCGTCGTGCCCATCGCCCGGGTGAGCCGCAGCGCCTCGCGCCAGTGCTCGACGGCCCGGCTCCGCGCGCCGAGGGCCGACTGCGCGTGGCCGAGCGCCAGCTGGCTGCGCGCCTCGCCCGGCCGGTGGCCGGTCTCGCGGTGCAGGGCGAGGGCGGCGCGTCCGCTCTCCAGGGCGGTCCGCGACTCGCCCAGCCGTACCCGGGCCCGGGTCAGGGCGTCGAGCGCGCAGCCTTCGAGCATCCGGAACCGCGCCTCGCGGGAGAGCGCGACGGCGCGCTCCGCGGTGCGCAGGGCGGCCCGCGGCTCCCGGCACGCCTGGACCGTCGCGAGCCCGACGAGCGCCGCGGCCTGCGGGAAGGGGTCGTGCACCGACTCGGCGAGGCGCAGCGCCTCGCGGTAGCTGTCGGCCGCGTCGGACGGCTGGTGCGCGCGTTCCTGCGCCGCGCCCAGGGCCAGGAAGGCGTTGGCCTCCAGCGCCCGGTTGCGCAGGGTCCGCGCGCCGGCGAGCGCGGAGCGGGCCAGCCGCCGGCCGGTGGCGTGGTCGCCCAGATCGGTGTGGGCGCCGGAGAGGCCGTTCAGCGCCACCGTCCCGCTGAACATGTTGTCGTTTCGCAGATGGACCGGCAGGGTCCCGCCGAGCACCCGGATCGCGTCGCCGGGGCGGCCCAGCGCGCGGTGGACGAGCGCCAGGTTGGTGTGCGAGACCGCCGCCGCGCGGGCCGCGTCCAGCGCGTGGAAGTGCCGGGCCGTCCGGGAGAAGTGGTCGGCCGCCTCGTGCAGCCGTCCGAGCCGCCAGCAGACCAGGCCGAGGGCGGCGGCGTCCTCGCCGTCCTCGGGGCGGGCGGCCGGGGTGCGGCGCAGCCGGGCGGCGGTGGTGAGCCGCCGGCAGTCGCCGGTGTACATCCCGGTGGAGAGGTAGCCGTGCAGGTTCTCGGCCAGCCGCCGGGAGACGGTGGTGAGGCCGGCGCCGGACGCCTCCAGGACGGCGCCGGCCAGGTTCTCCCGTTCGGCCTCCAGCCACTCCGCGGCGTGGCCGTGGTCCCTGAAGAGCGGTGCGGCCGGCGTGGTGGGATCCGGGTCCGCGGCCGGTGCGGCGGGGAAGAGCAGCCTGGCGGCGGCGTCGGAGCGGTGCAGGTACCAGGTGAGCAGCCGCTCCCGGGCGGCGTGCGCCTCGGTGCCGCCGGCCAGCTCGCGCGCGTAGGAGCGGAGCAGGTCGTGCAGTCCGAACCGGCCGGGCGTCCGTTCCTGCACCAGGTGGGCGTTGGCCAGGGAGGCCAGCAGCGCGGCGGACGCCGCCGGGGCCGCGTCGGTCAGCGCGGCGGCGCCGGCGGCGGTGAGGTCGGGGCCGGGCATCAGGCCGAGGAGCCGGAACATCCGCCGGGCCGGGGAGGGGAGCACGCGGTAGGAGAGGTCGAAGGCGGCCCGCACCGTCGAGCTCCGGTCGCCTTCGACGTGCAGCCGGCCGAGGACGTCGCCGCCCGCCAACTCGGCGCAGTGGTCGGCGATCCCGGTGCCGCGGGAGACCAGGTTGGCGGAGGCGATCCGGAGCGCCAGCGGCAGTCCGCCGCAGAGCCGGACGAGCGCGCGGGCCGCCTCCTCCTCGGCCGCGACCCGGCCCTCGCCGAGGGTGCCGGCCAGCAGGCTGCGGGCCTCGTCCGGGCCGAGCACGTCCAGTCCGAGCTGGCGGGCGCCGTCGACGACCAGTCCGGCGAGCCTGCTGCGGCTGGTGATCAGGACGGCGCAGCCCGGGGTGCCCGGGATCAGCGGGCGGACCTGTTCGGCGTCGCGGGCGTTGTCCAGCACGATCAGCACGCGCCGGTCGGCGAGCAGCGTGCGGTAGAGCGCGGCGGCCTCGTCCTGGTCGGCGGGCAGCCGCTCGGGCCGGACGCCCAGGGCCCGGAGGAACCGGGCCAGGACCTCGCCGGGGCGCAGCGCCGGGAGCCGGGAGTGGCCGCGCAGGTCGACGAACAGCTGGCCGTCCTCGAAGTGCCGCCGCCGGGCGTGCGCCCAGTGCGTGGCGAGGGCGGTCTTGCCGACGCCGGGTGCGCCGACCACCGCCACCGCGTGCGGGCGCCGCGCCGGGTCGGGCGCGACGAGGGCGTCCAGCTCCTCCAGGTGCCGCCGGCGTCCGACGTAGGTGCCGGGCGCGGCGGGCAGTTGGGCCGGGCGCGGGCCGCTCGGGGCGGTGCCGCCGGACGTGAGGGTGCCGCCGACCGGGGCCGTGCCGCCGACCGGGGCGAGGGGCACCTGGCGGCGCAGCACCCGCAGGTGGGCGTCGTGGACCTCCGGGCCGGGCGCGACGCCCAACTCCTCGTCGAGCCGGTCGCGCAGCCGGCCGAACACGGTGAGCGCGGCGGCCTGGTCGCCGCGGCTCGCGAGCGCGAGGATCAGCCGGGCGTGCAGGCCCTCGTGCAGCGGCTCGGCGGACACCAGCTCCGACAGGACCGGGACGGCCTCCCCGGCCCGGTGCAGCAGCAGCGCGGTGTCGGCGTGCAACAGGGCGGCGCCGACCCGCCGTTCGTCGGCCGCGACCGCGGCCGGGTGCCGTCGCAGCGCCGGGTCCGCGTCCGCGAGCACCGGACCGCGCCAGCACTTCAGCGCCCGGGTCAGCGCCTCGTACGCGGCCTCCGGGTCCGGCGCGCGGTGCAAGTGGTGCGCCCGCTCCAGCAGTTCGTCGAACCGGCCGAGGTCGAGCTGCTCCCGGGCGGCCTCCAGCAGGTAGCCGGCGGGGGTGCGGACGACGCTCGGCGGCGGGGCGGTCCTCGGGCCCCTCGGGCCCTCGGGCGCCAGCAGTCGGCGGACCTGGCTGACGTGGCCGTGGACGAGGCTCCGGTGGGAGCGGGGCGGCCCGGACGGCCAGAGGGTGTCGGTGATCTCCTGCCAGGTGGCGGGCCCGGGGTGCTTGAGCGCCAGCAGCCCGAGCAGGCGGCGCGGCATCGGACCGGTGACCGGGACGGGGGTGGGACCGTGCTGGAGGGCGAGCGGTCCGAGGACCAGCAGCCGGGGCGGTCCGGGGTCGCGGGCCGGCTCGGTGCGGGCGGCGGCCAGCAGGTCCGCCGGTTCGCCGCCGGTCAGTTCCAGCGCCTCGGCCAGCCGTCGCAGGGTGTCCGTCCGGGGCCGCCGGACCCGTCCGTGTTCGAGGTCGCGCAGCGCCCGGGTGCTGATCCCGGCCCGTGCCGCGGCCGCCTCCTGGCTCAGTCCGGACCGCCCGCGGAACGCCTGGAGCCGCGCACCGAACGCCGTCGGCCCGCCCGCGGCGGCCGCCGCGGCCGCCTGCTCCGCCATGGCGTCCCCCTCGTTCCGGTGATCAGTGTGGACCGGAGCGGTGCGCCGGGCAAGGGAGGGCCGGGGGGCGGGGCGGCATCGGAAGCGGGCCCGGGCGCCGGTGGTGGCGGCGGTGCGCGGGGTGGCGTCGGAAGCAGGGAGGGGCCGGAAGCAGGGAGGCGCGGGGCGGGGGCCCCCCCCCCCCCCCCCCCCCCCCGCCGCGCCCGGGTTTGGACCCCGCCCCCCCCAACCCCCCCCCACCCCC
>NZ_JBHVIV010000034.1:84641-87972 GCF_042799475.1 Kitasatospora sp. NPDC057692
GGGGGGGGGGGGGGGTGGGACGCTGGGTGGGGCCGGACGCTGGGTGGCGGGGCGGGGGCCCCCCCGGACCCGCTCCGCGCCGCGTCGACGCGCGGTTTCGCACCGCTCCCCCCGATCGCCCCGGACTCCCGCCGTCCCCCCTGGCACAGCTCTCCGGCGAGAGCGTTCCGCACAGGCCCGGCAAGCCCCCTTGAAGTGGGGCGTCGTTGATCGTTACGGTAACAAACCGCATGGTTGGTTTGTCAATGCCCAAATCCACGGAACATCCACAATCGGGGATGGGGGTCCGGATGGCAAGGGGTGCCGGGGAGGGGGCGGGAAACGGCTGATGGGGCCCGGTCGTTCGGATGCCGCCGGTGGTGCCGGGGCGGGACGGGGGCGTTCGTTCGGAATCCGACATTCCGAACGGGGTGTCGGTATCAGCGGAGCAGCCGGCGCTCCTTGGCGACGGCCACCGCGCCGGACCGGGTGTCGACGCCCAACTTGTCGTAGATCCGGCCCAGGTGGGTCTTCACGGTCGCCTCGCTGATGAACAGCGCGCGGGCGATCTCCCGGTTGCCGAGCCCCTGGGCGAGCTGGGCGAGGATGTCCGTCTCACGCTCGGTGAGCTGCGGCGCCGGGGCCCGCATCTGCGCCATGACCCGGGAGGCGACCGGCGGCGAGAGCACCGTCCGGCCCCGCGCGGCCGAGTGCACCGCGGCGAACAGCTCCTCCGGCCGCTCGGCCTTCAGCAGGTACCCGGTCGCGCCCGCGCCGATCGCCCGGGTGATGTCGGCGTCGGTGTCGTAGGTGGTCAGGACCAGGACGTGCGGGGCGTCCGGAGCCGCGGTGATCCGGCGGGTGGCCTCCACGCCGTCGATGCCGTCGCCGAGCTGGAGGTCCATCAGCACCACCTGCGGGGCCAGCCGGGCCGCCAGCTCGACCGCCTCCTCGCCGCTGCTCGCCTCGCCGACCACCTCGATGTCGCCGGCGCTGGCCAGCAGGGCGAGCAGGCCGGCCCGGACCACGGCGTGGTCGTCGCAGACCAGCAGCCGGACCGGGGACGGGACGGGGGTGGCGTTCATCGGACTGCTCCAGGGCCTAGAGGCGGTCGGGGGTGAGCGGGACGGCCGCGGAGACCACGGTCCCCTCGCCGGGGGCGCTCTCCACGGTCAGGGTGCCACCGAGCTGGCGCAGCCGGGCGCGCATGGCCGGCAGGCCGTGGCCGCGGCCGGCGGAGGACGGCGAGGGGGGAGGGGGCGAGGCGGGGGCGAAGCCGCGGCCGTCGTCGGCGATGTCCAGGACGGCCTGGTCGCCGAGGAAGGAGAGGGTCAGCGCGGCGGCCGAGGCCCCGGCGTGCTCGCGGACGTTGGCCAGCGCCCCCTGGGCGATCCGCAGCAGCGCCGACTGGGCGGCCGCGGGCAGCGGCACCGGCGCGCCGTCCAGGTGGAAGCGGACCGGCAGCCCGCTCTCGGCGGACTCCCGCTCGGCGAGCGAGCGCAGCGCCTGGTCCAGGGTGCGGCCGTCGGCGAGCTCCGCGGGAGCGAGGTCGTGGACGAAGCGGCGGGCCTCGGCGAGGTTCCGGGCGGCCACCGCGGCGGCGGTGCGGACGTGGCGGCGGGCGGTGGCCGGGTCGCCCTCCCAGGTGCGGTCGGCCGCCTGGAGCAGCATCTGCTGGCTGGACAGGCCCTGGGCGAGGGTGTCGTGGATCTCCATCGCCAGCCGCTGGCGCTCGGCCAGCGTCCCCTCCCGCCGCTCGGTGGCGGCGAGCTCGCGCCGGGTGCGGACCAGGTCGGCGATCAGCGCGCGCTGCCGCTCGGCCTGCCGCTCCATGTACAGGAAGACGCCGGTGGCCAGCGCGGCGACGGCGGGCGGCAGCAGCAGGAGGTTGGCGTCCAGCGGGCCCGGCAGCCGGACCTCCCCGACGACCACCAGCAGGGTGAGCGCCGCGACCAGCGGGACCGCCGCCCGGGTGGGCAGCGTCCGCAGGGCCGTGTAGACCAGCGGGACGGCGCACCAGGAGAAGCTCGGCGCGATCACCACCAGGACCACCCAGAGCACCGTCACCACGGCCAGCGGCCAGGGGTGGCGGCGCTGCCCGGGGGCGGGCGGACGGCGGTGGGCGAGCCAGGAGCCGACCGGCTGGACGGTGGCCAGGACGGTGCTCAGGCCGATCACCCAGGGGATGCGCGGGTTGTCCGGGTGGTGGGTGAGGAAACGGCTGAGCGAGGTGGCGAGCAGGAGGAGGAAGGCGGAGTCGAGCAGCACGGCCAGCCGGCCGGCGTCCGGGTCGGGGGAGGCGGGGAGGACGGGCGGCTCGGGCAGGGGGCCGGGGTGGTGCACGGGGCCGCTCCTCGCTCTGTCCGTTCCGTTCGCTCCGGCCGCTCGGGCCACGGAGATCCTTCGATGGTGACCCCGCCCGGCCGGGGGCCGCATCAACCGATCGGCTGACGGGTCCGTCCTCCATCATGCCCGGGCGCGGTGTCCGGACCGCCGATGCGGCGCGGGGGGCCGGGAACGGAGGATCGAACCAGTCCCCACCACCGCCCATCCGACGAGGAGCCGGACCATGAAGAAGACCTCCGTTCGCGCCAAGGTGCTGACCGGCACCGTCGCCGCCGCCGCGCTGGCCGCCGCCACCGTCGGCGCCGTCTCCGCCAGCGCCGAGGCCACCGACACCCCGGCGGTCAGCGCCGCCGCGGTCAAGACCGACGCCCAGAACAAGAACCTCTCGCAGACCACCGGCCTGACCATCGAGGCCGCCACCAAGGCCGCCCAGGCCACGCTGGACGCGGCCACCAAGGCGGGCCAGCACGTCTCGGTCGCGGTCGTCGACCGCGACGGCGTCACCCGGGTGCTGCTGAAGGGCGACGGCGCCGGCCCGCAGGCGCCGGAGTCGGCCGTGCGCAAGGCGTTCACCGCGGTCTCCTGGAACGCGCCCACCTCGGAGCTGGCCAAGCGCCTCGCCCAGGCCCCGCAGCTGAAGGACATCCCGAACACCCTGTTCCTGGCCGGCGGTGCCCCGGTGCAGTCGAAGGGCGCCCCGGTCGCGGGCATCGGTGTCGCGGGTGCGCCCAGCGGCGACCTCGACGAGCAGTTCGCGCAGGCCGGCGTCCAGGCGCTCACCAAGTAGCCCCGACAGGGCGACACCGGCCGAACGGCCTGGCCGGGCAGGACCCGGCCGAGGACCGCCGGCCCGCGCCGAGGGCGCGGGACCGGCCCGGGGGGGGGGGGGGGGCCCCCCCCCCCCCCCCCCCCCCCCCCCCCCCCCCCCCCCCCCGCCCCCCCGGGGGGGGTGGGGGGGCCGGCGCCCGCGCGCCCCGGCGGGAAAAGAAAAAAAAAAAACAACACC